>JACRHC010000041.1 GCA_016217675.1 Nitrospirota bacterium | reverse complement strand
TTTTCTGATGCGATAAGCACGATCTTCTCATGCTCTCTGTTCTTTTCCTTTTCAATGGCATCAAAAACTTCGGGATCGCTGATCTTCAGGCTGTCATTTATCATCGCTGTTAATGGTTTCCTCTATCTTTTTGATTTTGTTCAATCGTCGCATATGCCTGTCGCCTTCAAAGGCAGTGCTGAGCCAGGTCCGAACGATCTCAGCAGCCAGGTCCTTTCCTATGATCCTGCCGCCCAAAACAAGGATGTTGGCATCATTGTGCAGGCGGCTCATCCGGGCACTGAACAGGTCATTACAGAGAGCTGCCCTGACATTAGGGAACTTGTTCGCTACCATGGACATGCCAAGACCCGTGCCGCAGATAAGGATACCTCTGTCGACCTCTTCAGAGGAGACCAGCTTCGACACCTTTTCCCCAAAATCCGGGTAGTCCACAGAGTCCGTGTTAAATGTTCCACAATCGACAATATCATGATCGAGCCCCTTCAGAAGCCCGAGAACTTCCTCTTTGAGTCCAAAGCCTGCGTGATCTGATCCGATTGCAATTTTCATTGAATTGTTATCTTATCCGAGATGAGAATTTCAAGTCAATAAAGGGTATGCTCAGTTAATATCCTGTTCTCTTGCCCGACAAATTGGTCTTTTTTCAGGTAAAATAGGAGCGGGAAATCCTACTTTCATCTTCAGGACAGGAAATGAACGCAAAGAAAGACAAATTTATCCCGGAAGGCTCGAAAAAACTCCTCCAGAAGGAGTTAGACCATATGGAAAAGCCGGTGACTGTTGTTGCCGTGCTGTCAGATGATCAGAATAAGCCATTTAATGAATTCTGCCGGAAACTCCTTGAGGAACTCGCTTCCCTGTCGGACAAGATCAGGCCTGTCTTCGTGAAGCCGGACAGCGACCTTGCAAAAAAATATCATGTTACCCGAACTCCTACTATCCTGATAGAGCCCGAGCGCTATGCCATAAGGCTCACCGGAGCTCCTGCAGGAGAAGAGGCACGCACCTTTTTGATTGCGCTGCTCATGGCCTCTACAGGCAAGACCGTTCTCTCTGATGCTTCAAAAAAACGTCTCTCTGAGCTGAAGGAAAACCGCAACATCAAGGTCTTTGTGAGTCCCACCTGCCCCTATTGCCCGCTGCAGGTCATTCTCGCGATCTGCGCTGCCATAGAAAGAGAGGACCTGATCAGCACCGAGATCATTGAGATATATGAGAATAAGGACCTTGCGACAGAGTTCAATGCCTTCTCTGTGCCCGAGACATTCGTCGATGACCAGCCTGTCGGCACAGGCCTGCAGCCCGAAGAGGTCTTTGTCGAAGAAGTGCTGACAGCAGCTCCGGTCAAGATCAAGCCGTTTGAAGGCAGCGGCATGATCGAAAAAGATCTCGTGATCATCGGCGCCGGTCCTGCAGGCCTGACTGCAGCGATCTACGCTGAAAGGAGCGGGCTGCATTCTGTTGTTATTGAAAAGGGCAATATCGGCGGCCAGGTCGCCATCACCCCCCTGGTGGAGAACTATCCCGGATTCACCCGCATCGGCGGCAAGACGCTCATGGACATGATGGCACAGCAGGCGATTCAATACACAGACATTCACCAGGGCGAAGAGGTCCTCGATCTTGAGCGGAAGGGTGAATTTATAGAAATTCGAACGAACAGGGCAGCATACACCGTAAAGGCCCTCTTAATCGCCGCTGGTGCAGAGAGCAGGAAACTGGATGTGCCTGGAGAAAAGGAGTTCCAGGGCCGTGGCGTCAGTTACTGTGCGTCCTGTGACGGATACTTCTTCAAGGACGGGAAAAAGGTGTTCGTCATCGGGGGCGGAAACACAGCAGCCACAGAAGCGCTCTACTTAAAGAACATTGGCGTCAATGTCACCGTTGTCCACAGGAGGGATAAACTGCGGGCTGAAAAATTCCTTCAGGACAGCCTTGCTGCAAACAACATCCCCATCATCTGGAATAGCGCGGTGCATGAAATCAGAGGGGACAAGTTCGCAAAAGAGGTTGTCCTTGAAGATACTCATAACGGGTCAAGGCGCATAGTGCCGATAGACGGTCTGTTCATAGCCATAGGATACGTTCCGAACAACGATCTGGCAAAGAAGCTCGGCGTCAAAATGGACGAAGAAGGCTATATCAAGGTGGACAAGGCATACAGAACAAATGTTCCAGGAGTGTACGCTGCAGGGGACATTACCGGGGGGTTTAAGCAGATCGTCACTGCAGTGGGCCAGGGAGCGACAGCGGCTTCGACCATCTTTGACGACCTTTCTGCTCCATCCGAAAAATGGTATTCGTAGTATAATGAACTATCTTAACTTTAGCGGAGGATTTACCATGAAGATCGAACTCGAAGGAACACTTCTGAAAATGACCCCTGAAAATTCCAGGGAAAAAGAGGAACTGAACCAGCTCTGGTCTATCATCATCGACTGCGTAAAAGAAAATAAGAAACTGGTGCCTGTCGGACAGTACATCCCCGGCATGAAAGAGGTTGCTACCTTTAATATCGAGTAGGGTTCTTTAACCCTCCTTTCCTGCAGGGAAACAAAATGGGCAACATCTTCTCAGACAGAATATCTGATGTGCCGAGATCCTTTATCAGGGAAATCCTGAAGCTGGCAGTGGACGAGTCTGTCATATCCTTTGCCGGCGGCCTGCCGAACCGCGATCTGTTTCCGCTTGAAGAAATTAAGAAGGCAACGGGCAAGTTGCTGGAGGAGTCAGGCAAGGATGTCCTGCAGTACAGCTCTTCTGAAGGTTTTGCCGAGCTCAGGGAGTGGATTGCAGAGCGGTACCGATCAAAACATTGCCATGTGCATCCTGACAACATCCTCATCACCTCAGGTTCCCAGCAGGGTATGGACCTCCTGGGCAAGACCCTCCTGAACGATGGTGACAACGTCATTATTGAAGAGCCCGGCTATCTCGGCGCTATCCAGGCCTTTTCGATCTACAAATCAACTTTCCACCCTGTGCCGGTGAATGAAGAGGGAATAGAACTTGATCCGTTCCATGAGATCGTCTCAAACCATTATGTAAAGATTTTCTACTGCGTGCCGAACTTTCAGAACCCTTCAGGCATCAGTTATTCTGAGGATAACCGAAAAAGTGTCGCGCATATGCTCAAAGGCAGACCGACGATCCTTGTAGAGGATGATCCGTATGGAGAACTGCGCTTCCTCGGAAAGGAAAAGTCATCTTTTTATCAGCTCCTCCCCGAAAACACCGTGCTCCTCGGCTCGTTTTCAAAGACCGTGGTCCCTTCCTTCCGCATAGGCTGGATCGTTGCAAACAACGAAATCATGGAGAAACTGGTAATTGCCAAGCAGGCCTCTGACCTGCATACCAACTATTTTGGCCAGAGAATCATCCATCAGTATCTGAAGGATAATGATATCGACGGGCACATCAACAAGATTCGGCAGGCGTACGGAAAGCAGCGGGACGCCATGGTCAGTGCAATACAGGAACATTTTCCGGCTGAGATCTCCTATACCCATCCTGAAGGAGGCATGTTCCTTTGGGTCACTCTTCCTGCAGGCATGTCGGCCATGGAGATCTTCAAAGAAGCGGTCAAACAGAAGGTGGCCTTTGTGCCGGGCGATCCCTTTTATGTGAACAGGAAGGACGTCAACACATTCCGCCTGAACTAC
This sequence comes from Nitrospirota bacterium, assembly GCA_016217675.1. Lineage (GTDB taxonomy): Bacteria > Nitrospirota > Thermodesulfovibrionia > Thermodesulfovibrionales > UBA6898 > UBA6898. The sequence continues at coordinate 2,005 of JACRHC010000041.1, read as the reverse complement.
TCAAGCGTTGATGAAGAGACCATCAGAATTGGCATCAATCGCCTCGGCAATGTGCTGAAGACCATGATCGCCGGGAGGTAGAAGCGGCTCTTTTCCTCCTGTACTGATTACAGGCATTCACGATAGCCTGCATTACCATCGTTATCTCACTTGGGCTCTTCTTTGCTGCCGGAACCTCACCATTCTCCTTAGAACCTCATGCCCACTCTGATTCTATAACTTGAATCCATATCCCATCGAGAATACTCGCAGACCCTGCAGGCTCGTAACATGTCCTTCCCGTACCCTCTGGTTTATTCTTGTCATAATGCTCTATATTACAAACGAAAATTGATAAAAATTTGCAGCTAACACCCCAGAGTGTATAGCTGTAATTATACGGCTGCTACCTTAAGGGAACTTGACGTTGACGGTACGGGGCATAACTGTTATAAGTAAAACATATATTAACAATTCCGACGAAGCTAAACTCTTCGAGAGGAAGGGGCCATAACGCGGAGATTTTATGAAGATGGTCGATGTGACGAGGGCTTAAACTTTTTTGTCACGATCGGCTTTTTTGTTATTTTCACGTAAGAAGAAGGAGTAATTATGAGCGACCAAAAGTCCAATGGCTGGAGCCGGAGGGAGTTTCTTGGCGGGCTCGCGCTTGCCGGTACGGCTGCCGCTTTAGGCGTACGACCCGAACTTGTATCGGCTGCTGTGGAGCCGCCTCCTGAGACGACGAAACTGCGGATTCTTAAGGGAAAGCCGGCATGCTGGGTGCCCGTGTATGTGGCTGAGCCGCTTCTGCGCGAAGAAGGATTCACCGATATTCAGTATGTGTTTGGGCATGCGCCGGAAGTCGCCAAAATGACAAAGGAAGGCTTGATCGATCTGAGCCCGGGCTTTTCAGCATCAACCATGTACAACTTAGAGCATCAGCAACATCCGCTCAAATTCCTGACAGGACTGCATGTGGGGTGCTATGCGTTAATCGGCAGTGCACGGACTCGATCAGTTCGTGACCTTAAAGGCAAGACCGTCTGGGCGGGGGCTGTCAAGAATGACGGACCGCACCTCTTCTTTTCAGCGATTGTGGCCTATGTCGGTATGGACCCGCACACAGACGTCAATTATGTCTGGGTGAGCAAGGATGAGGCAATTCGTCTGTTCCGGGACGGCAAGATCGATGCCTTCATGTCCTTTCCTCCCGGTGCGCATGAGCTGATGCGCGAGGGCATCGGCCATCTCCTCGTAGACACCAATGTTGACAAACCGTGGTCCCAATACTTCTGCTGCATGGTGTCGGGGTACAACGACTTCATAAAGAAGAACCCCATTGCTACAAGGCGGGCTGTTCGTGCCATCCTCAAGGCAAACGATATTGTGGCCCGTGACCCTGAGATGGCAACGCGTATTCTTATCGAGAAGAATGTCATCAAGGAATCTGATTATCCGCATACACTCCCGGAACTTAAGCGTATACCTTACAATAAGTGGCGGGATTACAACCCTGAGGATACAATCCGTTTCTACGCGCTGCGCATGAGAGACACAGGGATGATAAAGTCCAATCCTCAGCAGTTCATTGACCAGTATACTGACTGGCGATATTTGAAGGAGTTGAAAAAAGAATTCGGGATTTCGTGGTAAAAAACGATGATACCATGACAGTTCCGATGGTATGCATAGCGTGGATATGAAGGATTGGCTGCCCCGGCTTGTGGCGAGGGCACCTTTCACGGTCCATACAAAGCTGATCGGAGCATTCTTTGCCATCGCAGCGCTGCTTATCATATTCGGTCTCGTCGTAATCCAGGTCCTGAGCGGCATCAATCGCCGCTCGGATGAGCTCAGCCAACTCCGGCGCAAAGTTGCCGCATTCCGCCAGCTCCAGCATGACACGACCGCTCAGATCTATGGCGTCACTTCAGCTCTTCTGTCGCCCGAGGACCGGATGCTTGAAAGCGCGCTCCGTCAGCTAAATGAGTTTAGATACGACCTTGACCGGCTTCAGTTTGTA
>JACRHC010000038.1 GCA_016217675.1 Nitrospirota bacterium | reverse complement strand
GGCCTTGATGCCTGAACCCCTGATCTTAAAATAGAGGTGTTCAGGCTCAAAATGGCCATGGGTGGAAAAGATCTCGCCAACCACTGCCATGCGCTCCTTGGTCAGTTTCAGGCCGCGGCCAACAAGGAAGTCCTGAAAAGTCCTGGTTTCCATTTAAGAAGTATAACTGAAATTGAGATTAAGTTGCAATTAGAAAAGGGCAAATTGCGCAATTATGCAGCTATGGGTGCTTCATAACCCCCCTTCCCCCTCTTACCTCAAGAGGGGGTTGATTCCTCTCCTGCCTAAGGCACCTACTTCTGGTTAAGATAAGGGGAGGCGAGGAGGGGTTATGATAGCTGTCCCTGTCTTTCAGCCCATATTTTGCAAATAAATCAGGGTTTATGCTATGTTTAATCCTCTTGAGAAGGTCATCATGACCCTGCAGTTTCAGTTGCCGTTAATTCCCTAATATCACGGAGGCATACCATGGTTAAGAAGATCGTGCTTGCATATTCCGGAGGCCTGGACACTTCGGTTGCCATAACATGGCTGAAAGAGACCTATAACGCTGAGGTCATAGCGTTCTGCGCTGACCTGGGGCAGAAGGAAGAGCTGAAGACCGTAAAGCAGAAGGCGATCAGAACCGGCGCATCAAAGGTTTATGTTGAGGACCTGCGCGAAGAGTTCGTCAAAGACTATATCTTCCCCATGCTTCGCGGCAATGCCGTGTATGAAGGGTTCTACCTTTTAGGCACCTCGATTGCGCGTCCGCTCATTGCAAAAAAACAGATAGAGATAGCAATAAAGGAAAAGGCTGACGCTGTTGCCCATGGCTCAACAGGCAAAGGCAATGACCAGATACGGTTCGAACTTACGTACTACGCGCTTAAGCCTGACATCAAGGTGATTGCGCCCTGGAGAGAATGGGCATTCAACTCGCGGGAATCCCTTATTGACTATGCTGCTAAGCATAAAATACCGGTCACAGCCACTAAGGCAAAGCCTTACAGCACGGACAGGAATATCCTCCATATAAGCTATGAGGGCGGAATCCTTGAAGACCCGTGGCTTGAGCCTACCAGGGACATGTACACCCTGGCCGTGCCGATCGAAGAGGCTCCTGACAAGGCCGAATATGTCGAGATAGGCTTTGAGCAGGGAGACCCGGTCAGCGTAAACGGAAAAAAGCTTTCACCGGCCAAACTCCTTGAAAAACTGAACGAGCTCGGCGGCAGGCATGGTGTCGGCAGGGTCGATATTGTCGAGAACCGGTATGTTGGCATCAAGTCGCGCGGTGTGTATGAGACCCCTGGAGGGACCATACTGCATGTGGCGCGCCGGGCTGTACAATCCATTACCCTTGACCGTGAGGTTACCCATCTTCTTGATTCCCTCATGCCAAGGTACGCAGAGATGGTCTACTATGGCTACTGGTTTGCACCTGAGCGGCTTGCACTCCAGGGCATGATCGACGAGGTCCAGAGGGTCGTTACCGGCACGGCGAGGATCAAGCTCTATAAAGGCAGTTGCATTATTGCAGGCAGGAAGGCACCGAAGTCATTATATAATGTGAAACTTGCGACCTTTGAGGCTGAGGATGTGTATAACCAAAAGGATGCAGAAGGGTTTATTAAACTCAATGCTCTGAGGCTTAAGGCAAACAGGTCTATCAGGGGGAGGTAGTGTCTGACCTCAGATACTGGATCGGTCTTTCCCTGGTTCCGGACATCGGGCCGATAACAGCAAAGCAGCTTATTGCGCATGCAGGCGCTCCTGAGTATGTCTTCAGGATGGATATGCATGACCTTCTTGCAATTCATGGCATGGCCAGGACCCGGGCAGAGAATATCAGAACATTTTCGCTTTGGGATGAGGTCGATAAACAGGTGGCAAGCCTGGAAAAAAGAGGGCTCTCTGCTGTCTGCTATGGAGATGCAGACTATCCGGCTGCGCTGAAAGAGATCCCGGACGCCCCGGTTGTTCTCTATATGAAGGGGACATATCAGCCTGAAGACCGGTACGGCATTGCAGTGGTAGGCTCCAGAAAGTATTCCCCCTACGGTGAGGCAGTAACGCAGAAGATCTCAGGAGAACTTGCTTCTGCAGGGCTCACGGTCATCAGCGGCATGGCACGGGGCATTGACACCTTTGCCCACAGGAGCGCCCTAACATCAGGGGGCAGGACCATTGCCGTATTAGGCTCAGGCCTTGATGTTCTCTATCCTGCAGAGAACAAAGGGCTCATGGAAAAGATCGCTGCATCCGGCTGTGTCATGACCGAGTTCCCTCTTGGGACAGAGCCGAACAGGGAGAATTTCCCGCGGAGAAACAGGCTCATAAGCGGCCTTTCAATGGGCGTGCTTGTGATAGAGGCAGCAGAGGGCAGCGGATCGCTTATTACAGCATCCATAGCCCTTGAGCAGAACAGGGAAGTTTTTGCCGTGCCCGGCAATATCACGTCAGGCAACTCTGCGGGCACGAATATGCTGATAAGGCAGGGCGCCAGGATGGTGACCCGTGCAGATGATATTATTGAGGAACTGGCTCCTGTGCTGAAAGGGTTCATCAGGGGCGAGACAAGACGGGAGGTTGAACTCTCTTCTGAAGAAAAGGGATTCTGCGCCTGTATGACTCGCGAACCGAGGCATATTGATCTGATATCCAGGGAGCTCAGGTTGCCAGTTCATAAGATTCTTGATATACTCCTTTCCCTGGAGTTAAAGGGGGTTGTAAGACAGTCAGATGGAAAGAGGTTCTATCTTGCATGACACAGAGACGCTGACCCAGAAGCTGCTGAGGATCCTGCGCATGATCTCCACGGACAGGGATGATATCGAGATCGATTCCGAGAAGCTTCTCGAGTCTGTGGATTATGAGGAAGAAGACCTTGCCGAGATATGGGAAGAGCTCGATGAGCTTGAAGCCACGGAGCAGGTTGACGAGGTTGAGCTTGACATTTTGAAAGCACTTCTTGTTTATATATTGATACGGGACAGCTCCTACGAGAAAGAGGACATATTCTCTTTTATCTTCGGCAACGGAAGAAGGATCGTCTGGAATTGAGCAGTTTGGTCGAAAGTATCTGGAGGAAAAAATGAAATCGCTTGTTATAGTTGAGTCGCCTGCAAAAGCCAAAACGATCAGTAAGATCCTTGGCAAGGATTTTACGGTCAAGGCTTCAGTCGGCCATATCAGGGACCTGCCGGCCAAAGAGATGGGCATTGACATAGAAAAGGGTTTTGCGCCGAGTTATATCATCATCCCCGGCAAAGAGACGGTGATCAAGGACCTGAAAAAGGCTGCAAAAGAGGCTGATACCGTATATCTTGCACCTGACCCTGACCGGGAAGGGGAAGCGATCGCCTGGCATATTGCCGAGGAGATCAAGGGCAGGGCAAAGAAGGTTTTTCGCGTCACCTTTAATGAAATAACCAAGACCGCTGTCCGCGAAGCGATGAATCACCCAGGCGAGATCAATATTCAGAAAGTTGATGCGCAGCAGGCGCGCAGAATCCTTGACCGGCTCGTGGGATATGAACTCAGTCCGCTGCTCTGGAGAAAGGTACGGAGGGGCTTAAGCGCAGGCAGGGTGCAGTCGGTGGCGGTCAGGCTCGTTGTTGACCGGGAGCGAGAGATCGAGGCATTCAAACAGGAAGAATACTGGTCCATCAACGCGGAATTCGAAGGCTCAAGCAAGCCGACATTCTGGTCAAAGCTTGCAAAATACCGCGGCGAGAAAGTCGAGATAGGCAATGCTGAACAGGCCGAGGCTGCGGCTAATGATATCAGAGAGAGCAGGTTTGTCCTCTCAAAGATCGACAGGAAGAAGAAAAAGAGAAATCCGTCTCCGCCTTTTATAACAAGCACGCTCCAGCAGGAGGCCTCCCGAAAGCTCCGTTTCACGGCAAAGAAGACCATGATGATGGCCCAGCAGCTCTATGAAGGCATAGAACTCGGAGAGGAGGGGGAAGTAGGCCTCATTACGTATATGAGAACCGATTCTCTCAGGGTCTCTGCCGAGGCCCAGCAGGCAGCAAGAGAATATATTGAAGCGGCCCATGGCAAGGATTTTGTACCTGAAAAACCGCCTTTTTATAAGAGCAAGGCATCTGCCCAGGATGCCCATGAGGCGGTCAGGCCGACCTATTTGACCAATGTTCCGGAGGCCATAAAGCAGTACCTGAGCAAAGACCAGCTTGCCCTGTACAAGCTCATATGGAACCGGTTTATCGCAAGTCAGATGGCCCCTGCAGAGCTCGAACAGACGACCTTCGAGATCTCCTGTTCTGCTGAGCCGTGCAAGGGTGAGCCTGTGCTCAGGGCCTCAGGCAGTGTCGTAAAGTTCCAGGGGTTTATGGCCCTGTACACAGAAGGCACGGATGAAGTGATGGATGAAGGGGAAGCACTCCTTCCTCAACTTAATCAGGGAGAAGCCCTCACGCTTATTGAGCTGCAGCCAAAACAGCATTTTACCCAGCCGCCTCCGCGGTATACAGAGGCATCGCTTGTGAAGGCGCTTGAGGAAAAAGGCATTGGCAGGCCAAGCACCTATGCCGCAATCCTTTCGACAATACAGGACAGAAAATATGTGCAGAAGGCAGAGGGCAAGTTTTCTCCCACTGAACTCGGCACGGTCGTGAACGACTTTTTGGTTGACCGGTTCAGTGAACTCATGGATGTCAGTTTTACCGCCAACATGGAAGAGAACCTTGACCATATTGAAGATGGCAAAAAGAAATGGGCAAAGATCGTGAAGGATTTCTACAAGCCTTTTCATGAAAAATTGACCGAAGCTGCAGCGGTCAAAGGCAAGGTTAAGCCTGAGGATATCGCGACAGAGGAAATATGCGAGAAATGCGGCAAGCCCATGGTAATACGCTGGGGAAGGCACGGAAGGTTCTATGCCTGCACAGGGTTTCCTGAGTGCAAAACGACCAAGCCGCTTGAAGGCGAGGGCCAGGCCGGGGAGCCTGAAACAACTGACGAAAAATGCCCGAAATGCGAATCCCCCATGGTCATACGGTCAGGCAGGTTCGGAAAATTCATTGCCTGCTCAAAATATCCGGAATGCAAGACAACAAAACCGGTCTCCACAGGAATAAAATGCCCGCTTGACGGAGGAGATATTGTAGAGCGAAGGTCAAAAAGAGGTAAGTTCTGGGGATGCGGGAATTATCCCAACTGCACCTTTGTCTCGTGGTATAAACCGGTCCCTGTGCCATGCCCGAAGTGCGGTGCAGCCTTTCTGACTGAGAAGTGGGACAAGGCCGGCAATGTGACTCACATCTGCGTTAACAAGGAATGCGGATGCAAGGCTGAGGTCAATAAAGAAGATAACGAAACTGCAGCAGCAAGCTGAGGCAGGGCTGTCGTCATACAGAAGCTGAAAATTTCGAGGCAGGGAATCTGGTGAAACGCCCCATTCTTATCGGCATCGGAGCCTCGCACAGCGGCTCGGGCAAGACTTTTCTTGCTGCAACGATCCTCAGGTATTATTGCCAAACCCCTGATCCCAAACCCCTAACCCCTGTTTTGACCTGCGGTGCCATCAAATATACCAGGACAGCAGCTGCGCCGGAACTTATTACTGACCGCGTGATCCTTATGGAACATGGTAAGGATACGTGGCAGATGCTCACGTCAGGGGCCAGCGATGTGATATGGGTCAGATCCAGACGCGCAGACCTCTCAAACCTGCTGCCAGAGGCCCTGAGAAGACTCTCCCATCTCGATCTGATCATTGTGGAAGGCAACAGCGCAATTGAGTTTTTAAAGCCTGATATTGTAATATTTATATTTGGTAAGGAAAGAAAACGCTGGAAGCCTGGTATTGAAAAGCTCGCAGTTAGAGCTGATGTAATCCTCAATGATTCCGAAGCTGAGCTCCCTGCATTTTCTCAGGCAAAGAAATATTTTTCCCGAAGCCTTTCAGGCGCGGAATATAAGAATTTTTTCGGGACATTGACCGGGATATTACATGAACGAAGAGCTGAAGCAGGAAATGATGAAGAAGGCAGCTGACGGTAAGCTTCCCTGCGCAGTTGCCAGAAAGATTGCGGAAGACCTGAAGATCCCGTACAAGGAAATTGGTGATGCTGCCAATGACCTCGGCATCAGGATCAATAACTGTCAGTTAGGCTGCTTCTGATGGAAACACTTCTTTTTGAGTTCGCGCTCACCTGCTATTTTGCCGCAACCATTGCCTGCGGTCTTGAACTGTTCAAGGGTACCAAGACCACCTCGCGCATCATGTTTGGGCTTGTAGTCGCCGGATTCGTCCTCCATACTGCCAATATTCTTGCGCGGTATTTCATCTCAGGCCATATGCCTACAGCAAGTCTCCACGAGGCTTCTTCTTTCTTCTCCTGGTGCATTGTGCTCCTCTTCTTCTTTCTTGAATACCGGTACCGTGTCGGGCTTCTTGGCTCTTTTATCATGCCTGTGGTATTTGTCCTTATGCTCACGTCCTCCATGCTGCCGAGAAAGATAGAGAACCTGAGTCCGCTTCTTCAGAGCTCCTGGCTCTTTATCCATACAGCGTTTGCCTTTATCGGCGATGCTGCCTTTGCCATGGCATTCGGTGTCGGCATCATGTACCTGGTTCAGGAACATTACGTCAAGTCCAAGCACCTTGGCGGTCTCTTCAAAAGACTCCCGAGCCTTCAGATCCTCGATGAGATGAACTACCGGCTCATTACGATCGGATTTCCGTTTTTGACCCTTGCAATCATTACCGGAGCGCTCTGGGCCGAGACAGCTCTCGGCAGATTCTGGCGCTGGGACCCCAAAGAGGTCTGGTCCCTTATCACCTGGTTCATCTATGCCGCTGTGCTTCATCTCAGGCTCACAAAAGGCTGGCGGGGGAAAAAAGCAGCGATCCTTTCGATTATAGGTTTCTGCATCGTGCTCTTTACGTTTTTTGGCGTTAATCTGCTGCTCAAGGGATACCACACGTTCTGATGAAGATCGCTGTTGTCGGACTTAACCATAAAACGGCTGATGTTGAGCTCAGGGAAAAGCTTGCCTTCAACGGCCCGAAACTCGAAGAGGGACTTTTCAGCATAAAAGCAATTGCCGGCATAAAAGAGGCTGCAATTTTGTCGACCTGCAACAGGGTAGAAATTTATCTGACCGTTACAGACCTGCAGCAGGCATTTTCTTCGCTCAAGGACTTTCTTGTGCAGTTCTTTGATCTCAAACGCGATTCACTGGATACAGCCCTGTATCTTCATGAAGATATGATGGCAGTGAAACATATCTTCAGGGTTGCCTCAAGCCTCGACTCCATGGTATTAGGCGAGCCCCAGATCCTTGGCCAGCTGAAAGATGCCTTTGATTTCGCTCTGGAGAAGAAGGCAACCGGTGCGCTTCTGAACCGGCTTCTCAAGAAATCGATATCCGTTGCCAAACGGGTCAGGACAGAGACAAGGATTGCGTCAAGCGCGGTCTCGATCAGCTTTGCAGCGGTCGAGCTTGCAAAGAAGATATTCACTGACCTGTCAGGCAAATCGTTCATGCTCCTCGGTGCAGGCGAAATGGCGGAATTGGCTGCAAAGCACATGATGAACAACGGTGTTCAGGAGATCGCTGTTGCCAACAGGACCTATGAGCGCGGCTGCGAGCTTGCGCATGAGTTCAACGGCAAGGCGATTAAGTTTGAAGAATTTCCGGAGAAGCTGGTCAATACGGATATCCTGATATGCTCCACAGGAGCGCCTGCATACGTGCTTCTGAAAGAGCATATGCAGAAGGCCATGAAGCTGAGAAAACAGAAGCCTGTTTTTCTTATCGATATTTCGGTGCCCCGGAATATCGATCCTGCCATTAATGATATGGATAATGTGTACCTGTATAATGTCGACGACCTCAATGATGTTGTGGACACAAACAAGCAGGAGCGCCAGAAAGAGGCAGAGAAGGCAGAGGAGATAGTCGAGGAAGAGATCGAGACCTTCAAGAAATGGCTCTCAACACTCGATTCTGTTCCTGCTGTTGTTGCTCTTCGCGAAAAGGCAGACGCTATCAGGAAGGAAGAGCTCGAGCGGTTCTTCAACCGGTTTCCGGCGCTGGGAGAAAAGGAACGGAAGGCGATAGAGGGGCTGTCGGGCGCGATCATGAACAAGCTTATCCATGGGCCTACCGTGGCGCTGAAGGATGATGCTGAAGACAAGGATATAATGATATCAGTGATCAGGAAACTCTATGGCTTAAACGGAGATGATGATGAAAAAAGATAAAGTAGTGATCGGCACGCGCGGCTCAAAGCTTGCGCTCTGGCAGGCAGAATGGGTGAAGGCTGAGCTCCAGCGCCTGAATCCCGGGCTTGAGATCGAGCTGAACAAGATCAAGACAACAGGGGACAAGATCCTCGATGTCCCGCTTGCAAAGGTCGGCGGCAAGGGTCTCTTTGTGAAAGAGATCGAGGAAGCTCTGCTGAAAGACGAGGCTGATATTGCTGTGCATAGCATGAAGGACGTTCCTACCGAATTTCCTGAGAGTCTTCATCTTGCGGTGATCTGCGAGAGGGAAGACCCGCGTGATGCCTTTATAGCGCAGAACAACCAGCAGGCGGCAAAAAGTCTTAAGGATCTTCCTCAGGGAGCAACCATCGGGACAAGCAGCCTGAGGCGGTCGTGCCAGCTTCTGAGCAGAAGGCCTGACCTTAAGATTGCTCAGCTCAGAGGAAATCTTGAGACACGCTTCAGAAAGCTGGACGAAGGTCAGTTCGATGCCATGATCCTTGCTGCGGCAGGCGTAAAAAGGCTCGGCTGGCAGCAGAGGATAAGCGAGATTATCGAGCCTGAGATCAGTCTTCCTGCAATCGGTCAGGGCGCGGTCGGCATTGAATGCAGGATCAATGACGAGTTCATCAATCAGCTCATTGCACCCCTGAACCATAAAGAGACATCGATCTGTGTCCGGGCAGAACGCGCGCTGCTCAAAAGGCTCCAGGGAGGCTGTCAGGTCCCGATTGCTGCGTATGCAACAATCAGGGACGGCAGGCTTATTATGGACGGGCTTGTGGGCAGTGTTACCGGGGACCAGATCATCAGGGAACACCTTGAAGGCAATATCGAGGATGCCGAGACGATCGGCATAACCCTTGGCGAGAAGCTGCTTTCCAAAGGTGCTGACAAGATTCTTGCAGAGGTTTACGGCAGAGAGGTAACCCCAATCGACGCACCCTGATGCAATAGTTTTATTTATTGCTATGCACAACTGTAGCGGCCTACTTATGAATACAGGAACCTCCTGACATCTGGCCCATATTGATCCGTGTTGATGAGACAACAATACAGTCATAATCAGGATCTGTATTATGACTGATCCTGATCGTCCTCAGCGGCGAAATAAGCCCCCTGCGGTTAAAGCTAAAGGTAAGCGGAATACCATAGCCGTTCGCATTATTATCGTATTCAACTGTTTTAGGAAATAGAATCGTGTCACCAGCCCCTATATTTATGGCACTATTGTCATTCGTATCTTCAACAATGCTATATGTCGTCGGACCGGTGAAATCTACGAAATGTTCCCGGCTTCTTGCCATGGCCAGCATTCGTGCTGTCATCATATCGGCATAGATCTCCTTTGTCTGCTTTTCCACTTTATATCTGCCCAGCCATCCTGAATAAGCAAATCCAAGCGAAACGCTAAGAATACCGATGATTGTTACGACGATAAGAAGCTCGATCAATGTTACACCCCTGCTGTTGTTCATGTCCCCCCCAGGAAAAACTTATCTTATTTCAATAGCTCGGGATTACTTACAGGACTAACCCCTCAGTTAATGACAAAACTTCACGAAAAATTGATGTCAGCCGATAATCTCGCCAGGCAAATTCAGAGACAATGAGACGCACCAATAGATCCCTGCAAGATTTCTTATTGAAAATTAAGGCAGATTGCCCCCTCCGGACGTATTCTACTGAGCAGGGACAATGTTTGCAACCCTTTTTTTTCGCTGGTGTGCGACAAATTAATGGTAAATCTTTTTTTGACTCCCCTCCTCGGTTGATGAGGGGTCAGGGGTGGTGCGTTCTGAACAATAAAACCCCTATATATCAATACCGCCCCGGTCTTCGGCCACCCAGCCTTACATAGCCAGAAGTAGGTGTTTTAGGCAGCTGGGAGTTTTGACAGCAGTTCAACCAGGAAAGATGAAGTAACCTCTTGCCAATGCAGCTGTCAGCGGCTTATTGATTATCAATTTGCTTCGGTCGACGTGATGTATGGATAATGCCTAAGTCCTGTCTGTCGCCTTGGCCAGTTTATTGAGACGCTCCTTAGTATCCTCTTCAATCCGTATCGTTATTGTTGTGCTCATTTTATCGCCCTCCTTTGTAACACATATCATCCTAAAGGCGACATATCATTTCAAGAAATAATACTGACGAAAAAATAGGAGGAATACCACCAGGCGTGAAAGCAGCTCTAAGGGTTTTTTTAGTTGTTGAGCGTTGGCAATACGGATCAGGCACTTTGCATCTGATCCATGCATCAGGAAAAGAAGTTCAGGGCAATTGCTGCACTGATCAATCAGGCAGTAAAGGATACAGATGCGGCAGAGTTATCCTTGCGGCAAGCCCGGGATGAAATTATGGCTTTAACAAAAGACTAATAACCATAAAGCACTGACATTATAGCGTGCTCGCGTGGATTTATAGTCTTCTGAGCCATTACTTCGAAGCGATAAATAAAAGGGAAGTGAGGCGGACTGTACACGCCTCCTGACGCAGCAACAACACCGTGAGATACCAAGTCCCTGGATGCAACAATGCTGCCCGGGTCTGTATTGCCCTCGATCGTATCAATGATCTTATAGGTAACGGTATATTCACCTAAAACAGCCGAACCGTCGAAATTTTGCGATGGATCGTACGAAATCTGCAAGCCGCCTGTCGCTGTGTCCTCGTCAACGCAGGCCGTACCAGATGCATTGTATTGGGAAGTTGGATTGCATATCTTTCTGCAGCGACAAGTATCAGGGACTGTATCAGTATAAATCGCTGGATCACCGCAGTTGCAAACAGTTGTAGCGCCAAGTGCAGTCATAAGTCCACGATTATAGATATATTCACCCGTAAAATCTGTCGCTCCGACCGCAGCCTCATCCGCTGTCCCGTAAAACTTCATTGCTCCGGAAAGACTTGTCCCCTGGGTCACCATGAAAAGCAGTGCCGAGACCATGGCAAGCCCTATCAGGGCCAGCATCAGAACCATAACAAGGGCAATTCCTCTTTCATTTTTTGTAATTTTCATCTCTCTACCTCATATTGCATATATGGCTTTGCCACTATGGTAAAAACCTTCCAGCGGAAATTACGCAAGCCAGCCGTAGCGGCATTAAAATAAATTATTGCTCCGCCAGGATTAGGACCCACCCAATTTGGATCAGTAGCTGTTATCAATGCTGAAGATGTATAGGAGTTATCCCTTGAGCCTTCGTGGGCAAGTATGTAGATCCTGACCTCCCTCAGCTGATTCCACATCTCTGGCACCGTCATGGCAACCGGAAGAGGTCCCCAAGCATTGGGAGATGTATCCCCATCGCTCGTCGTATCATACGCAAAGACAACCTGCATCTCCCGCACACAATCAAGAAGGGGAAGTTCATTGCGCTCGCCGTCAGCATGATTTATTGTCGCCTTGTACAGGATGCCGGTACCGGCATCAGCAGAGCACTGTGAAGGCATTACGGCCGGTCTCTTTACATAAAAATCAGCCCGGTTGAACGGCATCCTGAGATTTTCAGTTCCAAGGCCGTAGAAAAGATGGGTTTCCGAGGAACTGATTACCGGCTGAAAACCTGCTGCAATCGTTGTATTATTGGAATATGCAGCAACATCAAATATTGTAAAATTTGCTCCTCCGCTTAAGACCATCTCGCGCTCTCGGGTGCCGGAGACCGGCTTGATAGCAATAACCCTGTCTCCGTTTGCGAGATTTTCGTTTGCAGTGTCAGGCATCCAGCGAGCGGCAGTGGTATTATATGAGGGAACTGCATTGGTTGCAGCAATATTTGTGATATACGTCCAGCGCTGGGTTGCCTGAGCAGTGCCAATGTTTGCGGCTTTCACCACGAGCACGTCGGAGCCGTTCAGAGGGGGATTAGCAATAACACCACCATCGCCGAAGACAAAAGGCCGCGGTGGATTTCCCGATGAATCATTAAATAAGGTGTCATCCCATGTTGTAATTGAGTTGCCGCTGTTTACTGCCTCAGCGTATGTGGCGGTGCCGATATTCCAGGGAAGACCGAAGCCTGCCTGCTCCACATCTGTTTTAAGCATCTGAAGACCTATGAGCCCCTCGATATTAGACTCAGCAATTTTGGACTGCTGTTTAAACTGGCCGAGGATGCCCACAAAAATATTCGATGCAGCCGCAATGACTATAACAAAGACCACCATAGTAACAATGAGTTCGGTCAGTGAAAAACCATCCTCTTTCCTGAGCGCTTTCATGATCTACCTCTGAATGCCGATATGGAATGCGTCATCGTCTCGCCCTGCCACGTCCAAGTGGTATTGATCGTTATTTGCTTGTGATCAGCATCAATCGAAGCAATAACGACCCCTACGGTATACGAAACAGTTGCATTTCGTATCGTCCGCGATGTTAGGGCAGGGTTCACGGTAAAGCTGGCAGGATCCGGTGCCGCTGGGGTCGCCGCAAGTACCCCATCAAGATCTTCAAAGGGCGCTGAACGTAACCGGGTCATCAATTCTGAAGTGAACCTTGCTGCCTCATCCCTGATCTCGTTACGCGTATTAGCTCCAATCGCCACAATTGAGGCCTGAATAAGTCCCATAAAGACAATCAGGAGGACTGTCATGGCTATGAGGACCTCGATGAGCGTTACGCCCCGGCTATTTCGCAATACAATTAGCTGTAGCACATGCCCCTCCATCTGGTATCTTAGTAGTCAGTTTTCCGAGATTGATCCTGGTCTGCGTAACCTCAATACAGTCATAATCAGCGTCAGCTATGGTCGTCAGGCAAACGGTGCCGGGGGCCGGCGGGGGCGGCGGGGGCGGGGGTATAATAATAATCCCACTGCGATCAAAGGTAATTGTCCCACCGGGATTCCAGACAATCGTATATTCGGATACCTTCGGAAAAGTCTGCACTGTCGTGTCCGTATTCGCAGTCACGACCAATGGGTTCACCTGTGGCTGAAAGGTCGCATCGCCATCATTCACCTTGGCTGTTCCATTGCTGTCGTCCATTGCCATACGGTATGTCGTAGCTGTTGGAAAATCAACAAAATAGGCCCTTCGCTGCGTAACTGCCCTTCCCCTGGCGTCCGTAAGAGCAGTAAAGATATCCTTTGTTGTCTTCTCTACATTATAGGCACCTCGCCAGCCCGAGTACGTAAAGCCAAGCGCAACCGCAAGGATCGCTATAACAGCGGTGACTACAACAAGCTCTATGAGTGATATGCCTCTGTTATTCATCTTTTCTTCATATGCAGTATCTTTTTAATTGGCGCCGGCGCAACAGGAACGTTCAGACTCTGGTCCATAGGCGGCATGCCCTGCATGGGGACCGATGTGCGTCTATTCCCCTGGGCATTAAATCTATTGCTCAGATCAACCTCCTGAATTGCACCTGTTGAAAGCTGAATCATGGCCTTGCCCTTCAGAACGCCTGCGGGGACCGTGCCGCCCGTGTCATACTTCACGGCCCATATATACGACTGACCTCCAAAGGTGCAGACATCGGTCGACGGCTTGGTCGTGGTAAAGAAGACTACACCCAAAGGTGTGGCGAGCGAGTCTGTGATGCTTCGCTCAGCACCGTTTGACCCAAAGGCTGCCTGAAGCGACAGATACCAGCCGTCAGCGTCGGTTGAACCGGTTGCATCAGAATTGCCAAAGGTATCGGTCGAGCCGGTTGTATTAACGAGGCCGTTATCCGCTGAGCCAAGAGAGCCTTCGGCCACCGCTGTTGTGCAGGCAGTATCCACGCCGCTTGCGGTAATACAGGGGTCCTTTACGCCATAGATCTTTCTCGTTGCCGTTGCATCGTCAACGATCTGTCCCAGCTTATAGTAGTATCTCCCTGTTCCGAAGTAGAGCCGCATGGTATGGTCTTTGACGTTCAGTATCTTTGAAACGTTTGACGTTACCGGGCCACTGGTCGTTATCACATTTGACATGGCCCAATTGGTCGGATCGAGGCTCTCTTTGGTAAGCAATCTGCCCACACCGCCCGTATTCCAGCCGGGAAAGATAAAATCAGTTGCACTGATCGTGCCCGAGGGGATGGGAGAGTCCAGGGTCGCGATCTTATTGGCGCCGTCATATCCGGTGATCATCCTGGTCAGCCAATGTGAGCTGCCATCCAGAATCTCGATAAATTTGCCATTATAAATGTCATTGGTTGAACTCAGAACTGTCGAGGCATCAAGGAAATTAATCCTGCTGTTGCCAATTAGTGGTGTGACAGGATCCAGATCAGCGGCGCTGGTATCCGCGCTCAAGGTTGCCCAGTTGTGGCCCACATAACCAAAATAAAGGGCGTCATCAGAATAGTCGCTGTCAACATCGATGGTAGCGCCATTGAGCGAGCCTATGAAACCGCCATTGGGGAAGGTGTCAATCGTTCTCTGAAGTACGCCTGTAGCCAGATCAAGGACCAGCAGTTTAGGAGAGTGGCTCCAGTTAAAGGCATCATTTGATTCATAATAGGAGCTTACCCCCATAAACTGGCGCGTATTAGGACTGACATACCCTGTAGGGCCTGTGCCCAACACCACGAACCACCTGCCGTTTGTGTCCTTGTTCTGCAGGCAGGTATCTCCGACTGGACAGTCGCCGTCATACGTGCAACTCGTGCCTGCTGCAGCGCAGCTCGTCTTGGTGCTGATTCGCACAATGGCAGGGCCGGTAGTAGAAAGCCCAAGCGCAGGATTTTCATATTCCCAAAGGAGTGACGGGCTTTCAGGGTTGGTAATATCGAGGGCAAAGTAAGAAGAATAGCCGACATCAGTAACCGGGTTCTTGACGCATTCCGTGCAGCTTGATCCCGTGTTCCTGCAAGAGCCGCCGTAACGCATGCCGCCGATCAGCACTGTCTTCCAACTGTCCACCGTCTTATTGCAGTCCCAGTAGTTGGCTGAAGAGCAGCCCGCAGGTTTATTTATACTTGCGTCGAAAAGGACAGGACTGGCGTCAATGCTGTACAGATGGCAGTAGTCTTCCTTAGCCTGATACAGAAGATAGGGCAGCGTATTTTTGGGAATAAAGGCCCAGGCCTCCTTTCCAATGTTACCATCAGTCAGGCAGGATTCTGATCCGGGACAGTCACTATCTGCAGAGCAGCCCTTTGTCGTCGTAGTTGAGCAGTATTTCCCGAGCGATGCCTTCCGGTCAGTCTCGTAATAAATGCCAAGGAGCCCTAACTTGAAGGCATGGAGCATACCGTCATTGCCGCCGACAAAGACCATGCCTCGGTTCTTGTACCCGGTTGTCGTATAAAATGACTGATACGTGCTGTCTTTGTAGGTCTTATCATACTGGTTCAGCGGTGTCCAGGAAGCGATCTTCGGCGTGGAGTTAATGACATCTCCCATCTTCCAGATACCGTTGACGTTTGTGCCGCCGATATTAACCGTGGTAGCCCTGGGCCTGGTAGCGTCCTGAACGCCATCACCGTCAAGGTCGACCGTAACACCGTCATTGCCGCGGATGTACCGTATCAGGTTTGAGGCATCACCGTTCGTCGGCACACCAAGAAGAGGTCTCAGCGTTGCAGCATTTGCCGTAGTAAAGCCGTCAAGCGTGGCGTCACCATTCGTATTGGTATAGATATTTCTCCCTGTTGCCGCATACAGAGATCCCGGATTTGTGTCGCCTGCTGTCTGCTGGAAGAGTATCCTGCCTGCCTCCCAGAGATATTTCAGCGTGTCCATATCCGCAGTCGCCACAGCAGGCACCTCTTTAATACTATTGCCGTCTGAATCGGTAAAGAGGTTCATATAGGTCTGGCTTGTGCTCGAATCAAAGACATATTCGACAACCCGGTCCTGGGTAAGCTTAAGTGCCCGGTCGGTAGTGGTATCCTCGCGAATAGAGCTGTTCAGGAGGTTGGGGTCGATAAAATACCACATATTTGCCAGGGTGCCGATCCAGGAGACCTCAGCGCTGCCGACAAACGAGCGCTTGGGATAAAAGATCGACTGGACAAGATTGGCGCCGCTGCCCTCGCCCGAGGCAAGAACCGATGCAGCAGTTCCCGATGCAGTCCTGACCAGTATTGCATTAATCGCATCCGTGATCGCCGTTTCGAGTCTATACCCATCGTCGCCTTCGAAATAGGTGATCGGGTCGTCCTGGCCATTGGACTCGATAACACCGTCACCGTCCGTATCCCGATAGCATTCCTCAGGGAGCGTGGTACAGTCCGGCCTGTTATTATTGTTCAGGTCCTCAAACCCTCCATATATAGAGGCATCCTTCAGGAGTGTAGAGCCGGAGCCGAAGAGAAACACAGGATAGAGCGTGATATTCTGCGTTCCGGGCAGACACTGGCTCCAGATTGACGGTACGGCTGTGCAGGAGCCGGGGCGAAGGTCTGCTGTCCGTGCCCAGTACGCTACATCGATCAGGTAATCGGAGCCGCTCGATGCATAGGTGGTCCCTACTGTGGTCCCTCCATATCTTGGAGAATCCGGCAGGGTCCCATAGCCTGAACAGCCTTTGATGTTTGAGATGTCACAGGCAGTTGTTGATACAGGCGGCGTTCCCGCTGTTGTCCCCGGGATGCTCAGATCCTGCGTTGATTCTCCGTCAGTCAGGAACAGGATAAAGGACTTGGCGCAGGGCACATACCCGTCAGGCATCCCTGGATCGACAAAATCGAAGTAATACGGGTCCCTTGTTGTGGGAGTTGAGGCAGCGCCGCATGTATCGTCCCCATCAGCCGCGCCACTACAACCTTTAATATAGTCAGTATTGCTATAGTAAGTTGAATCCTGCCTGAAATACCTTGTCGTCTCATACAATGTTTCAGCCAATGGCGTCCAGGTTCCAGGGTCCATATTGCTGATTGACTGTATCATTGCAGGCACTGCACCGAAGTTGACATACTGATTGACGTTTCCGCCCTGGTCGGAAGAATTATAGTAGGTCAGGCCGAATCTGACATCGCCGGCCATGGTATCAAGAATGCCGCTTGCAGCAGTTGTCCCCTGATCTACGATAATGTCATAGGTTCCTGAAGGATTGGAGACGGTCACCTTCATATAAACCTGCGTAACACGGATGTAGTTATTTGCCGTAATCGTGCTGCCTGCCTTGACACCATATCCGACAATGCTGCCGACGCCGACGCCGGTCAGGTCAGCCCATTGCCATGCAGCACCTGTATGAGGATTGGTTGTCCAGCCTAACGTAATGTCACTGTTATAGTTTGTAGCGAGAGAAGAGGTACCAGTCGCATAGTCAATATCCGAGGCCGGACCCTTGATCCGTACAACAGCTGCGACCCTCCTGGTATTGCTGGTTGATGTACCTGCCTTCTTCGCCCTTATGATAAGCTGCACATTGGTTATGTTCGGGTTTGCAGATATGACGGCACCAGGCACATACGGCTTATAGCCAAATATCGCAGGGGCTGTGTTGCCGGGTGATGACGTATTTGCATTCTGGATATAGGAGGTGTCGCCGTCATTGGCGCCGACATTATCATCCACATCTGCCCATGCGTTCGATCCGCCAGGGGATACGGTCCAGACAGCCGGGATGTCCACATTGCTGTTCGGCCTCACATTTTCACTGGTTAGCCCCGGGTTATTGGGAGAGATTGTGAGCTGCCGCCCATTAACCGAATACTCATAATCTCCGGTAAACGGATAGATGGTATAGGGTGCAGCCACAGGACTTACGTAGTCTTTGGTCAAGCCGCTGCCTGAACCGCTTGCATGGCCGTAAAGCTTGACCGGACTGGTCGTGCGGTCAGCAGCAACGTATGCCCCTGAACTTGCTTTACCCCCGATCAGCAGCTTTTTCGATACATCGACCCTCTTCATGGCGGCCCAATTAAGAAGGTCGCCGCTTGCGATAGGGTTTGTGAGGGTACCCGTACCGACGTTGTTCAGGGTTGGCACCCACCGGCTCGGAACTACTGCAGTATCATACCGGTAATTCTTTGTTGCATCAAATAGGCCATAGTAATGGCCATTAACAAACTGGGTCGGGTCAAAGCTGCTCGCATAGGCAGCCCATTCCATACTGCCTGAATTATCCAGTATGACCATGATATTCGGCTGGGTGGCAGAGGCAAGGAACGGAGGGACCGCGCAATAGGTCTTCATTGCAGGGGGCACCGCAGATGCCGGAGCCACCGGAAAGAGCAGGACCATAAGCAGCAACCCTGCTGTTAAAATCGGATTAGTGTATCTTCCCTTCATGGCAAAACCCCCTTTCTATTGCGGTCTTTCTTTTATCAGGATGATTGAATAACCGGTTCTGGTATATTCGTACTCGAAATAGACATACATCGGAAGCTTGAAGTCCTTCAGCTCAGCTCGGTCGCCCTTATAATTCTGTATTGTTGAGGATGGCGAAAGGTTATATCCTATCTTATCGATAATAATGACTGTACCATCGTCCTCAACGGCTGTCAGCGTGCCCGTTCCGGTCACCTTGCCAGCGGCAAAGACAAGACCGGGAATGACAAAAAGGAGTAGAGCTCCGACAGCTAACATTATAAATACATCTCTTTTTTGCATATGAGCCTCCCTGTTGTGAGCAATAGCAAATTCACGGCTATCTATAAAGGAGCAAGGGAGATGCCACATTGAACAGAGACTTGGCGATTGATTTTAAAGGATACTTATTGAGTCACTTGAGAATATTGTGTAACAGGATCTCCAACTATGTAACCAATTACATGGCTGATACTGTATTGACATAATGCCATATTTAATGATATGGTTAGACATATGAAGACAACCATACAGATACCTGACAGCCTTTATAGAGAGGCGCGCAAACTTGCAACTGAGGAGCAGACAACCCTAAAAGCGCTCATAGAGGAGGGACTGCGCCGGATTATTTCTGAACACAGGCAGCGCGACAGTTTCAAGCTTCGCAGTGCCACCTTCAAAGGAAACGGTCTTCAGGCCAATATGGAAGGGGCAGACTGGGCGCGTATTCGTGACATCAGTTACGAGGGTCGCGGCAGTTGATTGCAGTAGATACCAATCTTTTGGTGTATGCACACCGCGAAGACGCTCAGTGGCATGGTGCCGCATCTCGCTGCATAGCAGACCTGGCAGAAGGACAGGGGCTATGGGCGATACCTTGGCCATGCATTCACGAATTCATTGCAATCGTGACTCACCCAAAAATCTATTCTCCGCCCACGCCAATCAACAAAGCAATAGAGCAGGTTGAAGCCTGGCTGGAATCCCCAAGACTGGTGCTGCTCGCAGAGACAGAGGATTACTGGTCAAAAATCAGGCCTATTCTGTTGAGCAGCCGAATATCAGGTCCTATGGTTCACGATGCAAGGGTCGCAGCATTATGTGTGCTGCATGGCATTACCGCATTTTGGACCGCTGACAGGGATTTTAGCCGATTTCCTGGACTGCACGTAAAAAATCCATTAGTCAGCTGAAGGCAAGTGAATCCTGGATTAAGGAAGAGACTTATTTATGCTGATTGGTAAAGTATTTGACAAATTGCATAAATTATCGTAACTTTAGGCATGATTTCACGAGAAGCTGAAAATACTATTAGCACCCTGTTGAGGGGATTCCCTGTAATTATTATAACAGGACCTCGCCAGTCCGGCAAAACAACTCTTGCCAAAAAAATCTTTGTCAATAAACCCTATGCATCGCTGGAAGATCCTGATGTCAGGCTGGCTGCTCAAGACGATCCTCGGGCATTTCTGGAGCGCTTCCCCGATGGCGCAGTGTTGGATGAGGTGCAACGCTGCCCTGATCTCCTGTCATACCTTCAGACAACTATTGATGCTGACGGACGCATGGGGCTGTTTATCCTTACCGGATCCCAGCAATTTGGTCTGCTGTCAGGTATTACTCAATCCCTGGCTGGAAGGACCGCTTTTATGGAACTGCTTCCGTTTTCTCTGGGTGAACTGGAGCAGGCCGGCAAACTTCCTCAGACTCTTGACGATATGTTAATTAAGGGCTGCTACCCTCCCCTTTATGATCGCGATATTCCAATCCGCTCATGGTTCGGAGCATATGTGACTGCCTATATTGAACGGGACGTTCGGCAGGTTCTGAAAGTGCAGGAGCTTGAGACATTTCAGCGCTTTGTGCGACTCTGCGCCGGCCGAACAGGGCAGCTGCTGAACCTTACCTCCCTCGCTTCGGACTGTGGCATAACCCATAACACGGCTAAGTCATGGATATCAGTACTTGAAGCAAGCTATATTCTCTTCCAGCTTCGTCCGCATCATAAAAATTTCAACAAACGGCTCATAAAATCGCCGAAACTTTATTTTTACGATGCCGGGCTCGCGTCGTGGCTATTGGGCATTCAGACGCCGCAGCAATTAGAAACGCATCCTCTGAGGGGGAACATCTTTGAGACCTTTGTCGTGTCCGAGCTGATGAAATCTCGTCTCAACAGGGGGGAACGCCCAAACCTGTATTTCTGGCGCGACAGCAACGGTAATGAGGTGGATGTTGTCATTGAACTCGGACAGAGTCTTATGCCGGTCGAGATAAAATCAGGCAAAACAGTAGCCCGTGATTTTTTCTCCGGACTGGAAAAGTGGGGGGCGATGGCTGGGGATCTGTCAGTCAGTCCGACCCTGATTTATGGTGGAGCTGAGACCTATCAGCACAAAGGGATTCGTGTCACCTCATGGCTGGATGCGAATAGAGAAATGTCATGGCAGGGATAGAGGGCTGTCGAAGCAGGCAAGGAACCTAATGGTCGGCTGACACAGCGCATGTCTTTGCAACCACCCTTAACCCTGCCTATTATTTCACTTTACTGCAGGCGAATCTAAGATCGTCTTTTCTTCTTCATTCAGCTTTGTGACCTCATCATTGAAACCGATTATTCGTGCTTCAAGATCAGATATTCTTTTCTTCAAGGCATCATATTGTTCCTGGCCTCGTATCGCTGCCATTTTGTTCACATCCTCATGAAGCTGCTCCCGCTCATTGATAAGCCTTTCACGCTCTGGTTTCAGCACAGTTTTTCTTTCAGTAATCTCATCCAGCCGCTTTATCTGAACAGGCGTCAGATCCCTTACCAGCTTTCCTTCTCCAGGCTGTGCAGGCTGATTTGCGCCGGAAGCTGTCCTGCCATTTTCGTCCTTCTTACCAACTCCGGCAGCACCGGCAGTCTGCTGGGGTTCAGCAGCGAACCGTTGCACTATTGTTATCTCTCTCATGCTCTCTACATCCTCCCGCTCGACTTCAACCGCACCATTAGGCGTGTCACAGCGAAGCAGGGAACCGAATTCCGTGCATGCATCGGCAATAATGACCTTTCCGCTCTTCAGGACAATTCTTAATCCCTTTATGCTCTCAGTCTTCGCTGCCTTGCCCTTATTGCTATCTGACGGGGCCGAAGCTGATATCCCGGCATCTCTCTTGCTTGGTGACTGCTCCTGAGCAGCCTGCCGGGGCTCCGGGGCGGCAACATCCAACGGCACCGGCATGGCAGGCAGCTGCTGGGACAACTGCCGGGTATCACTGTTTTGTACCCCGATAAAAATTATTAGAGCATACGCAACGATCCCAAGGAGGATAACACCCAACACCCCGCCTATGATATATTCCTTCTTCATGGTCAGTTCTCCCGCGATTCGGAGGATGGCATTGGGATCGGCATCTCTGTCATTCTCATTTTTTATCTTCTTTCCGGGGAGGGTTCGTCACAAGGTCAATGATCGCCTTTGCATCCTTGCCGCCGACCACGACCATTCCGTCAGGGAAAACAAGGGTCGGTGTCCCTGTTATACCAAGCTCGGTGGCGAGCTTGATATTAGCCTCAATCTCCTGCTTATTGTCACAGTCAGGCTTGGGGATCTCTTTTTTCGCAAAATTATCCTCAAGCCACTGGACCGAACCCTTGCAGAGAATGCTCTGGGATTTCCAGAAAGCATCAGGGTGCATCGGCAGAGGCATGAGCTTGAGATAAAAAACGATATCCTTTCTCTCGGCAACAACCTTTTTCAGTTCTTCATGGACCTTTGCGCAGTAAGGACAGTCCGGGTCAGTGAAGACCACCACCTTGTATTGCGCATTCTTCTCCCCGATAATCAGGGACTTATCAAGAGGGATCTTCGCATAATCAACATACCTGGCCAGGTCGCGGTTCACCCTCTCGAAGGTCTCCTGCGTCTTGTTCATGCCGGTATCGACCTCAAAGACCGGGCCGGCAACAACATGCCGCTTCGAAAAACCGATATACATAACGCCTCTGGTGCCCCGGTCTTCAATAATGACCTCCCAGAGCCCTTTCACCGGGCTTATCTTGATCTCAAGGGGCTTTGCCTCGGCAGCGCCAAGCTTCGTGAGTATCTGCTGCACATCCTGCGTGCTCATGGTATGACACTTCATGCAGTCTTCCTCGCACCCGCCAAAGGCAAAGACCTTCACCGGCAGCATACCCAGCAATACTATAAAAAAACCTATAACCAGAATTTTTCTCATAAACCTTTCTTCTCCTCATTCAATTATGATCATATTTTTATATCACAACCTGCAATATTTCGCAAAGAAACGGGAGTTCACCAATCTGGACTTATCAACGGAGGAGGCAACAGGAACAGGAAAGGGTGCAGAGGGTAAGACCGGGATTACTTCTTGTCGATCTGTTTTATGATGTCGTCAGCGCTCATGGCCCCCGGAATGAGGGTGCCGTTCGGAAAGATAACCGCAGGCGTACCGCTGATGCCAAGCTTTTCTGCAAGCTTGATATTCTGATCGATCACCGTGGTCTCGCAGGTTGGTGCAGGCAGGGCCTTCTTCTCAAAGGCAGCCTCAAGAAGTTCAAGAGATTGCTCGCAGATGATTGCCTTTGATTTTCCATAGGCCTCTTTGTGCATGGGCAGGGGGTAGAGGATGTTAAAGAAGGCTATATCCTTCCTGTCCTTTATGACCTTCTTCATCTCCTGATGAAGTTTTCCGCAGTATGGTCAATCGGGGTCTGAAAATACGATTATCTTGTTCTTTGCAGTCTTGTCACCCAGGACAAGGGCATCCTTGAGAGGGATCTTCGAGACATCAACCTTATTGATCTTCTGGAAGCTCTCCTGGGTAAGGCTGGTCTTGGCTTTAAGGTCATATATTTCCCCGCGCGTTATCGGAGAGATAATATGTTTCTTTGCATGATCGAGGTAAACGATCGCTTTTTTGCCGCCCATATCAACACCGATCTCCCAGAGGCCGGCGACCGGGCTTTGCTTTACATGGATTATCTTTACATTCGGGAGAAGATCGCTTAAAACGCTTTTTGCCTCTTCAGCATTCAGGGCATCTCCCTTCGCAGAAGCAAAGGTCTCGGGTCTCAGAGAGACGAGGGCAAAGAGAGCAAATATCAGAATCCATAATTTACGCATGGGATACTTTACCACATCTGATTTTAAAAATGATAGACCAAAGGGAAGAGAGTATTCAGTTTTTTAAAAAGTTAGCGGCAGTCCCTCTGTCTTTGTGACAAGCCAGGTGGTGCGCTCTTTTTCGAGGGAAAACTTCATATGAAAAGGCTTTGAGAGGTCTCCTGCAATATAGCCTGTGTCACTGCCATGGGTCGCCAACACCCGGACATCCAGCTCAGCCAGGGCAGCCTTCTCTTTTATCTCGATGCGGGTGATCTCATATTCGACCTTGATGTTCTCCATGTTCTGGAAAAGTTTGGTCATGCCTTCCTTGATAAAGAGATAGGTAAGTCCGTATTCATCCGTATAGTTGAACGATACTTTTGCCATCACCTCGTCCATCTTTTCCTGCTCAACTGCCTTTGCGCCCTCCCTGAAGAGTTTCTTTATCCTGCTTTCGTCTGAAGGCCAGAGCAGATAGATAATGACCGGAGACAAGATGAGAATGACGAGATATATGATCGATTTTCTGCTCATGCGGTTACCGAGATTATAGCATCCCTGAGGACCTTGAGCATCCGGCCGAGATTTTCGATGCTGATATTCAGCGGCGGCATGATCACCACAACATTGCCAAGGGGCCTTATGATTACGCCGTTGTCCCGGGCATGGTATGCGACCTTCCAGCCGACCTTTTCCTGCCAATCATAAGGTATTTTTGTCGTCTTATCGGGAACAAGTTCAACCCCTGCCATGAGCCCCCTGCTCCGGGCATCGCCGACATGCGGGAGTGCCTGCATATTCCTGAGCCAATCATCGAGGAGCGCGATCTTCGGAAGCATATTGCTGAGCGTCTCCTCCTTCGTAAATATATCAAGACAGGCGACTGCCGCTGCAGAAGCAAGAGGATTGCCCGTATAGGAATGACCGTGGAAAAAAGTCTTGAGGTCTTTGAATTCACCAAGAAATGCCCGGTATATTTCTTCTGTTGCAAGTGTAGCTGCAAGGGGCAGGTATCCGCCGGTGATACCCTTGGAAAGACAGATAATATCAGGGATCACATGCTCGTGCTCACAGGCGAACATCCTGCCTGTTCTTCCAAATCCCGTTGCAACCTCATCAGCAATAAGGAGAATATTGTATTTTGTGCAGAGTTCGCGTGCACGCTTCAGATATCCGGGAGGCGAAACGATCATGCCTCCTGCTGCCTGGACCAGGGGCTCTATGATCAGGCCTGCGAGCTCAGAATGATGGTCTTTCATAATCTCTTCGAGTTTATCTGCGCAGAAGAGACCGCAATCAGGATATTCCCTGCCGAGCTCACAGCGGTAGCAATAGGGCGAAGGGGCTTTATAAGTTGGGAAAAGGAGCGGACCGAAGGCCTCGTGGAATATAGCAACCCCACCCACACTCACCGCGCCGAGCGTGTCTCCGTGATAGGCATTGTTAAGAGAGAGAAAGGACCTCTTCTGCTTTTCGCCCAGATGCTGCCAGTACTGGAATGCCATTTTAAGAGCGACCTCGACCGCAGTTGAACCATTGTCTGAAAAAAAAACTCTTGCAGGCACCTGTGTCTGCCCAAAAGAGGCGTTCATCAACGTAACCATTTTTTCAGCCAATTCGACTGCAGGAGCATTGCTGAGGCCGAGCAATGTGCTGTGGCTTATTCTGTCGACCTGCGCCTTTATGGCCTCATCGATCTCTTTTTTCCTGTGGCCGAATATATTGACCCAGAGGGATGAAACTCCGTCAAGGTACCATCTGCCGTAACTGTCTTTGACAAAAGAATCGCGGCCTTCCGTGATAATGACAGGCGTGGCCTCTTCCCACTCCTTCATCTGCGTAAAGGGGTGCCAGATATACTTCCGGTCGGCATCTTCGAGATGCCTGTTATCTTCCTGAAGCCCCATGTCTGTTATGCTGTTTTCTGCCGGTCGTGAAAAAAGTAGAAGACGAGTCCGGGAAGGCTGCCGACAAAATTGGAAAAAAACCAGCCTAAAGAAAGTGAGGTCGCCGCCTCCGGAGAAATACCGATAAGACCGAGCAGAATAACAAAAGTCCCTTCACGGACACCAAGTCCGGAAATGGAGATAGGCAGGGCAACGATCGTTGTGACGATCGGGAGAAAAACAGCAAGGAGGAGCAGGGAGATATCCTCTCCCATCCTGGACGCAAGTATGATCACGCTCACAAAATTGAGCAGTTGGACACCGACTGACAGAATCAGGGTTTTTATAATCACAGCCTTCTGCTGCCTGATGACAGAGAAATATTCATAAATGCCGGTCATGAGCTTGAACCTCTTGCCAAGCTGGAGCCCAAAAAAGAGGATGCTGCCAATAACAAAGGATACAAAAAAACCGGGCATGAGCCATCTGTGCGGCGAGTCCCCAAAGACCTTAAGGCTGAAAGGAAAGGCAGAAATACCGATCAGCATGAGGGTGACAAAGCCAAGGTAACGGTCCATGAAAACGGCGGCAAGAGTGATGCTGGTCTTCTTCGCATCCTTGTTCAGGTAATAAGCCCGGACAGCATCGCCGCCCACAACGCCGGGCAGAAAACTGCTGAAAAAAGCACCGATCATATACAGCGAAAAAAGTCTCCTCAACGGATATTTGTCAGGCAGGAGAAGCTGCCACCGCATGGTGGAACAGACCTGGGACAGGATATACAGCGCTGATGCGCTCAGGAAGGTGAAAGGCCCAATGCTCTTCAGGATATGGATCACCTGTGTCATATCAGCCTTTCTGGAAATTAGATAAAAGGAGAAAGAGCTGACTGCAAGTTTGAGGACAAGAATGAGGATTTTCTTATTTATTGCCAGGGCCAATGACCTTCTTGATAACATAAATGGGTTTCTTCTGGGTCTCGTGATAAACGCGCACCATCATCTCTCCAAGGAGGCCCATGCCTATGAATTGGATGCCAACGATAATCAGCAGCGAACCTAACAGAAGAAGCGGTCTGCTTCCAATTTCCTTGCCGGCAAAAAACTTCTCTATTGTGAGATAGACCGAAATCAGGAAGCCTAACGTGCCGCTCGCCAGACCTATGGGGCCG
Organism: Nitrospirota bacterium; assembly: GCA_016217675.1. Taxonomy (GTDB): domain Bacteria; phylum Nitrospirota; class Thermodesulfovibrionia; order Thermodesulfovibrionales; family UBA6898; genus UBA6898. The sequence goes on along the minus strand of JACRHC010000038.1, from coordinate 49,871 downwards.
AAGAACTGCAAAGGCTTTGTCGAGAAGCTCTGGAGAAATTTAACCGTGATCAGGTCAAGCACGACCTTCATGGTCCGCGAAATCCCGTATTTTGACTTCCCCCGTACCCTCGGATGATGTTCTGTCACAACCTCTGCAATGCGCACACCGTACCAGCTCGCAACCGCAGGTATAAACCGGTGCATTTCGCCATAGAGCTTGAGATTCTTGATCACATCCCGCTTATATGCCTTGAGCGAACAGCCGTAGTCATGGAGATTAACGCCGGTTACCTTGCTGATAAGCCAGTTCGCCATGATCGAAGGAAGTCTGCGCGAGATAAAGGGGTCCTTCCTCTTCTTTCTCCAGCCGCTCACAAGGTCATTATCTTTCATCAGCTCAATAAATTTGGGGATGTCATTAGGGTCATTCTGAAGGTCCCCATCCATGGTGATGATAACGTCACCCCGGGAATAATCAAAGCCGGCTGCAAATGCTGCAGTCTGACCAAAATTCCTCCTGAGGCTCAGAACAACGACATTGCTGTCCCCTGCCTGGATCTCCTGGAGAAATTTCAGGGTATTATCGCTGCTCCCGTCATCAACAAAGAGCAACTCGTAATCAGTACCGAGCGTGTCCAGCACTCCCTTCAGTCTGCTATAAAGCTCCTGAACATTTTCTTCTTCATTATAAAGTGGTATTACGACAGATATGGTCATCAAAAGGTCTCCGGCTGTTTTGATTCAAAACCTTTGAAATCATAACATGCAGCCATGCTAAATTTCAGGGTTTTCTTCCGAGGCGTCTTCACATCTATCATATTATGATCGCAGCTTTTAAACGCTGCGATGACTTTGTCCGGTATATTTTTCCCTCCGCTCTTGACAAAGATGGCATTCTGACCTTTCAGGGGTTCAAAGCCCGGCCAGAGGTCATATTGGTTCATTCTCCTGTTGAGATTGACACAGTACGTGACCGGATTATCCTTCATATAAAAAGCGAGTTCGCTTGAAATCTGATAACTGGCAGAGAAAACAAAGACCGGACCCTTAACGGCCATATCGTTATAGAGAACGCTTGCCTCCTTGCCAAGTTCTTTCCAGCCGACAAGTCTCGTGGAAGGATCGAATTCTTCCGGCAGTCTGAGCAGGGAAGGGACATGAGTAAACAGCGTTGTCAACATGGCAAGGGATACAGCAAAGACTACGAGCACGCGCAGCGGCTTTTTGATATCCCCCCACCTGCTGACGTAATAGGCCGAAAAAGCCATAATGCCGGAGATATAGCCTGCCATTGCCCAGTTCGCCTGCACCTTCCCCTGGATGCTCTTGGCAAGGAAGAAGGAAATTACGGGCAGTGAAAACCAAAAGAGAAAGGCCCCTTCTTTTGTCTTGCGCAATTTCAGTGCAGCAAAGATGATCATCACAAAGAGCAGCGGTGTCACGACGCCGAATTGAGACCCGAGGAATTCGCCAAAAGAGCGCAATGACAACACAAGCCCTTCACGTATATGGGCCTGTCCGGCTGTATGCTTAAGCGTCACCCATTCGTGCGAAGCGTTCCAGAATATCACCGGACTGAAGACCAGCATGCTTATGAGAAATGCCAGATACGGGCCGGAAGTCCTCAGGAGTTTTCTTGCATCCCTGCAGAAAAGAAGATAGAGGAAACCTGAAAACAGAAAGAAAGCCATGGTGTATTTTGTGAGCAGGCCAAGACCCGTTGCTATGCCTAACAGTATCCATGAGATGGGAGATACACCCTTATCTTCAGGGGAAAGCCCCTGTCTGATGACACGGTGAAAAAGATAGAGGGAGAGTATCCAGAAAAACATGAAGGGAGAATCTATGGTCAGGAGCAGACCGAAAACAGAAAAAAGCGGTATAACCTGGAGAAGAAATGCGGAGGCAAGGCCAACCCGCTCATCGTAGAGCTCCCTGCCGAGACGAAAAAGCAGAATACTGCTTAATACCGAGAAGATAACAGCAAATATTCTTATGCCAAAGAGGGTGTTGCCGAAAAAAGATGTACCGAGGCTGATGAGCCATGCTATCATCGGCCCCTTTGAGTAGTAGCTCCAGTCAAGACGTCGGGACCACTCCCAGTAATGAGCTTCATCAGGAGAAAGGTCAAAGGGGCCAGTCATAATATAGTAGATGCGGAATATACTGAGCAGGGCAAGGCCAAGAAAGAGGGCCTGTTTATAGGCACGCTGTCTGAGAATTTCTTCCGACCAGCGGAAGAGCAGCACTGCCCCATATGCCGCAGCTGTGCCGACAAGCGCACCTGCAGCCACATCAGAGGGATAGTGAACGCCCACAAACACCCGGGAAATTCCGATCAGGGATGCAGCAGCCAAAAATAGCAGGCCTAATCTGCTTCTCAGCATAAAACAGATCGTCATCGCAAAGGCAAAGGCATTTGACGCATGGTTGGAAGGCATGGAATAGGATCTGCCGCAGCCGACAAGAAGATGGACCTTGTCGAGCGTACTGCAGGGCCTCTGCCGCATCACTATGTCCTTTATTATATGGCCGGATGCATCAGCAAGGGCAAGGGCAAAAAGCCCGACAAGCACCATTGCCACTGCAGACTTCTTCTGTTTGATCCAGAGCAGTATGACAAAAGGGAGGAAAACAAGAAATGTCTGGGACGTTATAAAGGGCATGACCCTGTCGAAAAAAGGGTTCTGAAGGTCCTGGTTTATGAAAGAGAAAAGCGCGGTATCGAGGTCAGGAAGATTCATTGAGATAGACCCTGACTTTTTCCCTCAGTTCTTCCAGCTTAAAGGGTTTTTCAATGAAATTGTCAGCATCGGCCCTGTACGATCCACCGCTCATGAGCAGCACCCTGATTGCAGGTGAGGTCTGCTTCACCCGCAAGATGATATTCTCTGAAGTCTCCTCCTCCATATGGAGGTCCGTGATCATGAGGTCAAAGGGGGCTTTCATGAGCGCCACATAGAGCTCCTCCATATTCTGTGCCTTGGCAACAGAGTATCCGACCCTTGTAAGCGCTTTTTCAACCGTGTTGAGGATGAGCAGTTCATCGTCAATGACAAGAATTTTACTGGACATAGCTGACGTACTTTAACATTTTTCAGGGCAGAGGGAAAACTGAGGACAGGGCAGACCGTACTGTGCTAAAGGTTTTTAAGCTCTATGAGGTTTCTCGAAAGCGTGATCCTGCCCTTGCGCTCAAAGTCCTTGAGAAGCCTGCTCACAACTTCCCGGGAAGTGCCAAGGTCATCTGCAATCTTCTGGTGCGTTGCTGCCAGTCTGTTATCTCCGGATTTCTCCACGATATAGTCCATCAGCCGCCGGTCCATACGGCCGAACGCTATCTCTTCTACAAGGGCCATCACCTCGGCAAGCCTCTGACTCAGGATACTAAAGACAAAGTTCCTCATCTCCTCATGGTCGGCAACCAGTCTCCTGAAGTCATTCGAAGTGATAAGGAGCATCTCTCCCGCTTCCATGGCAACCGCCTGGGCAGGATAGGACAGGTTCGAAAGAATGCAGGATGCGTTGAGGATGCAGGTTTCACCCCTCCCTATCTCATAGAGTGTTATCTCTCTTCCTCCTTCACCGGCCTTGTATACTCTGATATCACCGGACAGCAAAAAGGCAATAGCAGCACAGGCATCGCCTTCTCGGTATACCTGGAGGTCTTTGGGGAATTTCTGTAAGCGTGCAACAGAAAGCAGGTCAGTAGTCAGCTTCTCTGCTGCTTTTGCAAAGAGGGGGAAGGCGTCCGTGAACTGTTTCCTTGTCAGCGTTTCCATCAGCAGGCTCCTTTCCCTCAAGATTCTACGTTGTTTCTGATGCCAAATCAAGCGCGCTTTCGGTGAGTCAACCGGGACAAGTGTGGTAGGATTTCCGTATGCAGATGATGCCGCTTGTCGTGATGGGAGCTACATCGATCCTGATGCAGATTACAATGCTCAGGCAGCTTCTTACGCTCTTCTCGGGTAATGAACTGGTCATCGGCATTATCCTTTCTGTCTGGCTCACCGCTGTAGGCACCGGCAGTTTTCTTGGGCATAAGATTAAGTCGTCATCTGCATTTCCGCTCACCTTTTTTCTTGTGGGAATTCTCTCACAGGCAATGATACTGTCTGCATTGATCATCAGGCCTTTACTGTCCCTTGAATTTGGAGAAACAGCATCACTTCCTGCCACTATTATCTCTGTAACGGCACTGCTTCTGCCCTTGTGTCTGCTGATCGGAATCCAGTTTCCACTTGCTGTCTCTCATGCCAGGGGCAACACACCCCTTGTCTATGGCGTTGAGGCCCTTGGCAGCCTGGCAGGCGGCATGATCTTCACCTTCCTGATCGCCGGGAAAATAGATGCTCTCACTCTTACCCTTTCCATAGCCGCAATCAATATGCTTACCGCTGTTCTGCTTGCCGGAAACCGGCGCTTTCTTTTCCTGCTCCTTGTCCCTTTTCTGCTTTATTACGGATCACTGAAGACCCTCTCCCCCCTGTCATGGAAAGGCGGGGAGGTAGTTGACAGAGTCGAGTCACGGTACGGTGAGATCATGACAGTGAAAACAGGGGAGCAGATGAATGTTTATACCTCAGGCAAGTTTGAGTTTGCCTATCCTGACCATCAGACCGAGGAGACAAAGATCCATACTGCCGTCTCACTTCATGCAGATCCAGGAAGCATATTAGTTGTCGGCGGGTCACCTGCCGTGATTCGCGAAACACTGAAGTATGCTGTTGCAAAAATCGATTTCATTGAAATGGACCCGAAGATGGCCGGCATTTCGCTCGGCATTCTGAGCAGCGAAGACAGGGAGAGGATCAGGGACAAGCGTGTCTCCCTATTACAAACCGACGCCAGAAGATTCATCAGACAGAATAGAGGGCAGACCTATGATCTCATTCTGCTGAACCTATCTGAACCTTCAACAGCCCAGGTCAACAGGTTGTACACCACAGAGTTCTTCCGGGAGGCTAAACAGTCCCTGAATCAGGGAGGTCTGATCCTGCTTTCCCTTCCCGCTTCATCAGGATATATCGGCAGAAGAATGCAGATACTGCAGAGCACAGTCTATAACTCCCTGAAACAGGTTTTCCCTTATGTTCAGGTCTCATCAGAGGAATATGGCATCTTTTGCGGCTCTGACAGTGTGATTCAGATCGACCCGCTTACCCTGGAAGAAAGGTACAATAAACGGGTGATCCGCACTAATTATTTTGTACCGTCCCTTTTCTCTGACATCTTTTCGCCGCCTAAAATGGGCGCAATAAAAGCCCTTCACGACAGCAGCAGGGAGATGAACACTGACATGAAACCTGCGGCCTATCAGTACAGCTTCATGCTCTGGCTTGAGTCACAGGGCAGTCAGATCGCGATCTCTCTGCTCGAGCACGGCAGGGAGATGGCCTATGCCCTTGTGGTCGTGATCATTTCATGCGGTATCGCGCTTTTCAGAAGAAAACAGGTGGTCGCATTTTCCGTATTTATTACAGGGTATACTGCCATGGCATGCACAATAACCCTCATGCTTGCTTATCAGGCGCTCTTCGGCTATATCTACGAGATGATCGGCCTTCTCACTGCAGTCTTTATGGCAGGCCTAAGCGCAGGCTCATATGTCATGAGAAAGACGACAAGCCCGCTTCAGGGCATGAGAGTTGCCGGAGTTATCGCAATTGCGCTCCTCTTGACTATGCCGGTAATGATGCGGTACGAAGCGCTTATATTTATGCTGAATTTTCTTACAGGCATGATTGCCGGAGCCGAGTTCATTATGGCTAATCAGGCTATAAAGGAACAGGCAGCTGAACAGATTGCAGGCAGACTCTACGGCATTGAACTCATCGGGTCCTTTTTCGGTGCCCTGCTGACATCTCTTGTCGTTGTACCTCTTATGGGGATACAGGCCTCTCTTCTTCTTGCCGCATTATTTAAAATGGTTGCCGTTATTATGTTATTCTTTTTTTCTTATGAAAAAACATAGGATCCTGATCGGTCTGATTGCCGTCCTCTCCCTCGGCGTGGGCTACATCCTGTCCCCTGAAAAAGCGGTTGACGAGCGGATCTTCCTAAGAGATCTGGCCCCCGAGATCCAATTCTCCGAAAAAAAAGGTTCGCCCCTTCTCTACTCTTCAGATGCAGGGATCGTGGCATTTAACAGCCATGATATTGCGCCGGAGATTCGGGGCTATGCCGGTCCGGTCAAGCTTCTGGTCGCTATGGACAGCAGTGGCAGAATAACGGGCTTACGCATCCTTGAACACAGGGAGACAAAGAACTATGTTCAGTACATGGAGACATCGCAGTATCTATCGCAGTTCATCGGCAAGAGTGTCCATGACCCAATAGAAGTTGGAAACGACATTGACGGCATCAGCAGGGCAACTGTGAGTGTCAATGCGCTGGCAAAAACTGCAGGCGATGCATCAAGAATTGTTGCATCGCAGGCCTTTGGTATTGCAGTTCAGACAAAAGAGAGGGCCTCGGGGTCTGCAGCCTGGCTTTGGTATCTCCTGACCTTTCTTGCAGCTCTTGGATCTTATTTCGCGACCCTGCGCTCGAAGAAACTGCTGAGGCTCAGGGACATCACCATGGCAGCAGGCATTGTGGTCATAGGACTCTATCTCTCAACTCCTTTTTCTGTCCTTCATGTTTTCAATCTTGCTCTGCTGAGGCCCTCTGCGTCGCTGCTCTGGTATCTGATCATGGCAAGCACTGCCCTGTCTGTTGTCCTGGCAGGCAGATTCTACTGCGGATGGCTCTGTCCTTTTGGTGCCCTCTCTGAATTCATCGCCCGCCTGCCCTTCAGGAAGTGGGGTATGTCTCACAAGATGGATGACCGCTGGAGAAACGCGAAATATATATTTTTTGGTTTGGCCATGCTTGCCGTATTCCTGGGCAGAAGGTCTGATTTCGGAAACTACGAAACCTATGTGACGCTTTTTTCGTTCAGCGGCAACTATCTTGCCTGGACCCTGGTCGGGCTTTCCCTTGCCGCCAATCTGAGGGTAGAGAGGTTCTGGTGCAGATATCTCTGTCCTGTTGCCGCATTGACAGGTCTGCTCTGCCGGAAGACTGTCGGGTACCGGAGCAGGCAGGACTGCCCTATGGCGAATAAGCCTGACCCTCTGATTGCTGAGTGCATTCGGTGCAATCGATGCTATACAGGGACGGGAGAGACCACATAATGACAGAACAGAAGAAATTCAGGCTGGTCATATTGTTTGCAGTCGTATTGACCGCCCTGGTCATCCTGCAGAATGTGGCGAAGGAATATTTCATGGCTGACCTGGAGGGATATCTCACAAGAAGGCTCTATTATGAGAGAACGATCTCGAAAAAGGGGCTGAGCGGGCAGAAGGGTATGCACTGGAGGGAACAGGAATAGAAGTTTTATAATATTAGTATGAGCAAAAGAGTACTGTGTGAGCTTTGTCCCACTGAATGCCAGCTCGACAATTATCAGATAGGAGGCTGCAGGACCCGCATCAACAAGGACGGCGTGCTCCTCAGCCTGGTATATGGAAAACCCTGTGCAGTCGCTGTTGACCCGATAGAAAAGAAACCGTTTTTTCATTTTCTGCCGGCAACAACAGCATTTTCGATCGCAACAGCAGGATGCGTGCTCGGATGCAAGTTCTGTCAGAACTGGCAGATATCCCAGGCAAATCCGGAAGAAACCCGGAATCAGGACCTGCCTCCTGAAGACGTTGTGAGGCAGGCAGCCTATTATGGCTGCAGGTCCATCACCTATACCTATACCGAGCCGACTGTCTTCTACGAATATATGTTTGACACAGCGCGAATCGCAAGAAAAATGAATATAAGAAACACCATGCATTCCTGCGGATATATCAAGGAGAAGCCCTTGAGACTGCTTGCAAAATACCTCGATGCCGCAGATATTGATCTGAAGGCATTCACCGAGGATTTCTACAGCAGGATCTGCGGAGGGAGGCTTAAACCGGTTCTCGACTCATTGGTGGCCTTGAAGCAGGAAGGCGTCTGGCTCGAGATAACAAACCTTGTCATCCCAACGCTGAACGATGACATGAAGACTATTCGTGAGATGTGCCGATGGATCGTGAAAAATCTCGGGCCTGAGGTGCCGATCCATTTTTCAAGGTTCTTCCCTCATTACCGGCTCAAAGACCTGCCGCCCACGCCGCCCGAGACAGTCCTGCTTGCCCGGAACACGGCTTTGGAGGCGGGGATCAAATATGCGTATATCGGCAATGTGCGAGGTGAGGCAGAAAATACCTATTGTCCTCAATGCAGAAAACTTCTTATCGAGAGGATAGGCTATATGGTTAATCAGAATAGATTAAACAACGGGAGGTGTAAAACCTGTGGAACCACAGTTGCAGGCGTCTGGCAATAACATTACGAGAAGGGCATTTCTCGGTTTCTTCGCACTTGGAGGCATTATCTCGCTTCTTACAAAAAGACTCAGGATTGAGAGGAAACAGAGACCTGCCATGTTCTGGAAAAGAAGAGATGGATAAGAAGAGAATTTTCTATCATTGTCTGTGCCTTATCCTTTTGCTGTCAGTATTTGGATGCGCTGAACGCGTAAAAGAGCCTGCTGTTGCCGGGTCGTTCTATCCTGCCGATGAAAAGACCCTCAAAGAGACTGTTGACAACCTCCTTGCCCATGCAGAAGATCAGACAGTGCATGGCAGACTTATAGCCCTTATCTCGCCCCACGCGGGGTACGTCTATTCCGGCCAGATCGCTGCTTTTACATACCGCCATCTGAAAGAGCGCGACATAGACACGGTCATACTGATCGGCGCAAGCCATCATAAAACGTATCAAGGGGCATCGGTCTATGCCAGGGGAGGCATGAAAACGCCGCTTGGCCTTGTGAAGATCAACGAAAAGATGGCACAGTCACTTCTGGATGAGAAGGCCCAGGTCACCTTCTCTGCCGAACCATTTGAGAAAGAACATTCCCTTGAAGTGCAGTTACCGTTTCTCCAGGCAACGCTGAAGGATTTCAGGATTGTCCCAATCCTCATGGGCAGCCCTACACCGGAGTCATTCACCTATTTGAGCGACAAACTCACTGCCATACTGCGGGGAAATCCGAAGGCTATCATTATCGCAAGCACTGACCTTTCTCACTATCACGACTACGAAACCGCCGGGCAGAAAGATATGAAGATCATTGATGCTATCCGGCGGATGTCCGTTGAGGACGCAGAGCAGCTTCTCAGGACAGGAGATGGGGAGATGTGCGGAGGTTATCCCGTGCTGCTCACCATGCTTGTTGCGAGGAACCTTGGCGCCACTGATGCCATGCTCTATAAATATGCCAATTCAGGCGATGTTACTGCAGACAAAAGCAGGGTTGTGGGATATGCCAGCATGGGGCTTTATCAAACGGAGCTCACTGCTGAGGAGAGAAGGGAACTCCTCGGCCTTGCCCGGCAGACTATTCAGAGTTATGTAAAAAGCGCGATCATCCCTGACATAAAACCTGAGGACCCGAGACTCAGGGCTAACGGCGCAACCTTTGTAACAATAAACAGGGTTGGTCAGTTAAGGGGCTGTATCGGCAATATTCTGCCGATCATGCCGCTCTACCGGTCAGTGATCACGAATGCGGTATCCGCTTCGTCAAGGGACCCGAGGTTCCCTCCGATGACCGATAAAGAGCTCGCTGACATAGAGGTCGAAGTGACTGTTCTTTCGCCCCTTGAGCCGCTCAGGGATGCAGAGGATATCGTAATAGGCAAGCATGGCCTTTATGTCACTAATGGCCAGAGTTCGGGGATACTCCTGCCCCAGGTCGCAGTGGAGCAGAACTGGAATACACGTGCCTTCCTCGAAAACGTCTCGCTCAAGGCGGGGCTTCACAGAGATGCCTGGAAAACCTCGAAGCTCTTCATTTTTACCGCGGATATTATCAGATAGGACAAGTGCCCCTCTCCCGGAAAGCAGGGGGGCTGAAAAGAAGGGTCTTGCATATTAGTCCTCCGGATTATTATCCGGCAATTCGTATATTCTCACAGCCTCTGTCTTGCCCCTGACCTTCACCGTTGCGAGATAACGCACGCTGAGCCGGTCTTTGACCTTCTCAAAGACCGGGCCACTTATGATGATCGATGTGCCGAATTCCTTGTTCGTCCCCTCAAGCCGGGAAGCAACATTAACCGTATCGCCGAGGACTGTATAATCGAAAAGCTGATCAGAGCCCATATTGCCGGCGATTACCATGCCGGTACTGATACCTATTCTGACGAACAGTTCCGGGTAGCCCTGTAAGACCATATTCCTGCGCAGCTCCCTGAGACGTTGCTGCATCTCAAGCGCAGCCTGACATGCATGCAACGCATGATCATCATCCGGAAGAGGGGCTCCCCAGAATGCCATGATTGCATCCCCGATAAACTTATCGACAGTCCCCTGCTGCTCAAAGATGATCTTCGTCATTTCGGTCAGATAGATATTGAGCAGATGGGATATCTCTTCAGGCTGCATTTTTTCTGACATTGTTGTGAAGCCGGCTATGTCAGAGAAAAGAACAGTAGCCTCTACCTTGACGCCCCCGAGCTTCACACTTTCGGGATGTTCAAGTATGTTCTTCAGTATGGAAGGAGACAGATACTGCGCAAAGAGGCGCCTGAGTTCCCGTCTCTTTCGCTCGCTGCTGACAAAGGCATGTACACCGAAAACAGCGTAGGGAAACATGAAGAGGGATGATAACGATATTGCAGGCAGCCAGATGCGGAACCTGTTGAAGACAACAGAAGAAACTGCAACACTGAGAAGGACGCCTCCCACGGCAAGGCATGCACTGCGGAGAGGCTTCCATTGTACCTGGACAAAACTGCCGCATAGCGCTATCAGGAAGGTGAGTGCAATCTTCCACCTTAGATTGATGCCCTGCACGAAATCGTCCTGAAGGAAATTCAGGACCATATTCGCCTGAATCTCTACGCCGCTCATCAGGCCAAATCCCCTTTGTGCAATAAAGGGCGTTGCATAATAATCCGAGGTCTTTTCAGTAGCAGATTTCAGACATTTCCCCACCATCACGATCTTCTGTTTGAAGAATCCCCTCGGAAGAAAACGGTCAGGCTCCAGCGCCTGATAAAAAGATATTATCCCTGCCCTTCCCGGAGGAATTCGATATGAAATCATTGCATCGGCCGGCGGCAGTACGATCTGCCTCTGCGCATAACGCTCAGCTATCGCCTCGGCAAACCGGCGTTCCCCCGGGACGTCCGGATAGAGCCTCCGGACAACATAGTCACGGTCCAGCGGAACTGTTGCGATGCCAGCTGTTGCATAGCGGAGGAAAAGAGGTATCGGTTCAACCACCATCTCCTGCAGGTACGCGCCCCGTTCGGCAGAGGTTATGTCTGATGCAAGGATTACCCTATCAGATTTCCTGAGCGCTTCAGCAAAAATGCGGTCTTCATACGGAGATGACGGCTCAGAGAAGATTATGTCAAAGCCGATGACAGACGCGCCTTCAGCAGCGAGTCTGTCAACAAGCCTTGCATGGATACTCCGCGGCCACGGCCACTGGAGTCCCATCTCTGCGAAAGACGGCTCATCAATAGCCACAATGATAAGCTCTTTGGGCGGCTCCTCAGGCCTCAGAAAAAAATGCAGGAGGTCATAGCCCTTCAGCTCTGTCAGTTCACCCATGGGTGACAGGCCGAGGAAGATTGTTAGAACTCCTCCGGCTAAGGCCATAAGAAGATGCCGTCTGACAGTGTTCAATGGTTAAAAGCGATATTCCAGAGTAATGAAAAATGATCTGCCCGGACCGGGCATTTTTGCACTCGTCTCGATATAGGAGTCGAAAATATTCCTTGCATTAAGAGATATCTGCAGATGCTTTCTGAAAAGCTCCCAGGTGACATTCATATCCACTGACCAGTAGGAAGGCATTTTATACAGATTGTCCTGGTCAGCATACTGGGCTGACAGGTACTTTGCTGTCAGAGCTGCCTTCATATATCTTGGTGAAACCCAGACAATTCCGGCAGACAGCATATGATGCGGCTCATTCATGGCCTCCTTGCCCTTCAGCGATTTAGCCTTAATGGCAAAAGGCATGTAGACTACGGCTCCGTCTGTATTCTTATTCTCCATATTCCTGTACCTGGCAAAGATGCCGACATGGTCTGTGAGGATCGCATTGACCGCAAGCAACAGGATACCTGCCCTGTTTTCGACGCCCGTTGTGAGCAGATCGAGGTCTGAGAAATGGAACCGTATATCCTGCGAGCGCAGCAGTCTCCTTTCGGCCCTGCATTCTGTATAGATCCTGTCAGTCCACTTGGATTCCATGCTTGCCTGGTAATCAGTCACAACATCTCCGGGAAAAGCCTCCCCCCTTGGGTACTCAAAACCGAGCCCCGCAGTGGTAAAGGGTGCCATGGTAGGGTCAAGAGGGATAAGTCGCCTCTGAAAGGCAGCTCTCAGGATATGGTTCTTATTGAACTTCCACGAAATACCGGCCCTCGGATTCAGACTGTGGTACCCGTTATCCTGGTCCTGGTAGTTTTCGAGAAAGAGACCTGCCTCCACAAGGACATTGTCAAGCATCCGCCACCGATCATCAAGGTACGTGATGATTGAACTGCCGTTCTGATTGATTGGGTCTGACCTGAATCTGCCAGGATTATAGACCGTGACATTGTTCGGCGCTAAAGAGGGGACGCCTCCGGGGACTATCCAGGTCACATCACCATAGGGAATGCTGCCGATCGGATCCATGGTATCAACATCTGATATTTTAAGACTGTGATGCAGGCTTTCCAGACCAAAGGATACCTGATGGTCAGCATTGATCTCTGTCATGTATTTGAGTTGCATGGAAGTCGATTCAAGGGAGGTCGTGCTTCTGGACAAGGATTTTGTATCAAGCGAGGACGGCACACCGGTCATGATCGGGAAAAAGGAGAATGGCGGATTGCCAAGTATATCCGCAGGGTCGTTATAGAGGGATACACCGTCGGTAAATATATGGCTTGCTCCTTCATAGCCGAGATCTTTTGCAAAAGCTGCTATGAGCGGATGAAGGCCTGCATCGCCAAGGGGGTCGGGGTTGTAATAATCTCTCTTTGTTTCTGCGTGCTGGAGAGTAAGGAGCAGATTCTTCTTCGGCCCGAACCTTCTGTTGTAACCGGCGGTAATCTCGTTGAAGGACTTTCTGGTATAGTCATCGTTGTCAGGCTGCGTGATCGGACCGGGTTCTCCAACCTTATCCGCAGTTACCGCGCCAAAAAGGAAGAAACCGTTTTGATAGTCCGGTCTGGCACCGAAGGCATAGGTGAGGGAATACCCCCTTGACTGCCCGTTTCCCCTATAGCCGTCGTTCTTATAGGTATCAAGCTCAAGCAGATAGTCTATTTCAAAGGGCTTTCTGAAGTAGCCGTCCTGTATAAGGGAAAGGCTCCGCGCGGCATGTCCCCCCTCGAATCCAAGTTTGGTCAGGACAAGAAAATTGTGTTGCGGCTTGAGAACGATATTCTGATAACGCGTCTGGAATCCGATGGACATGGGGTTCAGCAGGAAGCTCTGCACATAAGCGCTTAAATAGATCGACCGGTTGTCGGCAAAACGGTTTGCAACAAACCTGTAGGCTGCAGAATCAAAAATATCGAACGATTCCTCAGCATAACTCGAGGCCCATTCGTCCATACCCAGGCCAAGCAGAGCAGAGCCAAGGTTCGAGAGGCCCCTCTTGGTATCCTGAGCCGGGTTCACGCTCTTGAGATTCGGCAGCAGCTCAAGGGCCTTCGTGGCCTCAACGACTGCATCAAAAGGCCGGTATGTATCCTGATAAATGATATAGGTGATGATATGCGGAACAGGGTCTTTCGGGTCGAGCAGTTCAGCCACCTTCAGCTCTTCGACAGCCCGGTCTATCTCTTCAAGCTGATAGTACGCGATTGCCAGAAAGATATGCGGCTCTGCGAAATTAGGCTCCATAATACCGGCCTTGCGGAAATACTCGACAGCCTCTTTTGTCCTCCCCTCCTTCAGTGCAATGAGCCCAAGACCGTTGAATGATTGGTAATCACTCACATTAAGTTCAGTCGCCCTGCCCAGATCTGCACGGGCTGAGGGCAGTTTTTCGATCCAGTTCATCAGCATGCCGCGCCTTGACCAGTGGGAGGAGTCACCAGGGTCTTTTTTAATAGCTGAAGAAAGCTTCTCTTCAGACTCAGCAAAGTGTCCTTTTTCCATCAAGAGCTTTCCAAGTTCACTCATTGCAAGGGTGTTTGCCGGGTCGCCTTCTACCGCCCTGCGAAAGGACTTCTCAGCCTCTTCGCTGCTGCCCTTGAGATACTGCTGCCTTCCTGCAATTGTCCAGGCCATTGATGAGTTCGCATTGATCGCAAAAGCTGCCTTTGTTGATGCCTCTGCCTTTTCAGGTTCATCCAGCGTTGTCAGGAAATCGGCCATCATTACAGGGAAGCGTTCGTCCTGGGAAAACCGTTCCGCATAATTTGCGCATACCCGTATGGCCCCGGAGAAATTCCCCTGAAAAGCGCGGAACTGAGCAAGGACAACTCCGACCTCCGGCAAAGCGTCTTTTGTATCCAGGCTTTCGATGATTTTTTCGGCTTTACCGATCTCGCCTATCTGCAGGTATACGCCGGACAGGCCGAGGTTCCCGAGTACCATATCCCTCTGCGGACTGTTTTCCAGGGCTTTTCTGAAACTCGCTTCAGCAGGGCCGGTTTCGCCCCTGCCAAGGAGCAGATATCCTTTTAGCACCTGGCCACGGCTGTTTCTGGGCTCGGAGGCAAGCACGTCATTTACTACCTCGATGCTTTCTTCACGCTCTTTGACATCATAGAGAAGTTCAGCGAGGATAAGCTTTGCATCTGATGTCGTTGCCTTTTCACGTGCGCCAGGAATTGCCCCAACTGCGTCAGGTCTTCTGTGCGTCTGGAATGAGACTGCATCAGCAATGTCTATCGGGTAGGAGATGATCCACTGGACCCGGTCCTTTGGCCTGACCAGGAACATCTTGACCGGAGGCTTGCCAACCTCTGCCATGGCCTGCTCACCAGCGCCTATGGTCACGGTCCCCTGAGGATTGAAAAGTTCAACAGTCCCTTTCAGAACAGTAAGGTAGCAGGCACCCTTATCATCGACAAGAAGGTCCCAGTCCGTGCCGCGTATGGCAGCAGTAGCTGAGGGAGTCTCGATTCTCAGTGCTTCAGGAGCCGATTTTGTTCTGCTCCAGACTTCGCCCACTTCCAGTCCAAGGATCGCTCCCCTCTTGGCGTCAGCTTTTCGGGTCTCCTTGATCATCAGGACTGTCTTATGGTGGATCTTTATCTGTGAGCCGTCGATAAAGAGGATATCAAGCTTGCCAAGAGCACCGGTCTTAAGCGTGTCTCCTGCAGTCAGGGCTTGACTCTGGAGAGCCAGGCGCCAATCCTGCTCTTTCACAAACTTCATCTGGCCTTCGCCCCTCACAGATACGATTTCAGCATCTTTGGGCAGATCCGGTCTGGGAACAGGTGCTGCTGCAGCAATATGACAGGAAATGAGAATACTGAGGAACCACAGGCTGACAAAACGCAGTGTCTTCATTTGTTACCCCCCATTTGGCAATATCTTATGTCCACCGCGGGATAAATTCTGGCATAAAGGTAATCCCAACATAGCATAGACTATTTCTTTAGACAATCTTTTTCTCAACTTCCGGGATGAAAGGGATTTGAAGACGATAATGGGCGCTGCAGCTTCAGATAAACCATTGAAAGATATGGTGCCGGTGGGGAGAATCGAACTCCCACGAGGTTGCCCTCACCGGATTTTGAGTCCGGCGCGTCTGCCAGTTCCACCACACCGGCACGGTGTGACGTGTTGATTTTAAATGATTTCCTGCTGTCTGGTCAAACACCGTAAACCGGATCAATCTCTATTGAACAGAATTGCATCAGGCTCAATGAAAGGACTGCAGCTCCGATCCTCAGACGTCAACACTTAAAACGTTAGGCTGCGTGCAGGACTTTGATGGTCTTTTTGTCATCTGCGGTCTTAAGCACACAGGTCGCTGTCTTTCCGGAACTGGTAGTAGAATAGAAGTAGTAGATATTGATGCCGGCATCTGCAATGATCTCTGATATCCTTTCGAGCGCTCCTACCTTGTTTGTCATCTCCACAAGGATAACTGACGACTCCTGTATGTCATCAGCGCCGATCTTGTCGAGGGCCTTCTCTGCTTTTGCAAGATCGTCCACGATCAGGGTAAAGGTGGCTTTGCGGCTCATGCCGCTCGCCGAATAACCGGTGCCGGCAAGTATGTTCACATTTTCTGCTGCAAGCGCTGCTGCGACTTTTGCGGTCAGTCCTGTGCTGTCGAGAAACGTTGCCGTGATCTCTTTTGCAGGCTTGGCAGTAAATGCCGGAACTGTAGCCACCTTCGCCGCCGGTTTTGCTGCGGCTCTACTTACATTCTTTGGCGTCGCCTTTTTCGCTGCTTTAGCCATGGTTTGCCTCCCTAAGTTGTATTCCTGCCACCAAATGGATGACAGGGGAAAAGCTCTTTGGCTGATCGTCCTGGACTGCGCCAGCCATCGTTAATTTACTACATCATAAGGAGACAGGACAAGCGCAGGGTCATTCCAGTCACATGCACCCTGCAAGTCAAAAGAGGTCATCTGCCGAAGGCTGTCAATATGCAACATACGACTTTGCTCCCTGGTGTTTACAATAATGAGTAGGATAAAATTAAGTCAGAGATAGCAGAGCCCAGGAAGTGCTTATAAATACGAGAAAGCATTTTGCAGGCGGAGGGGAGGTAGCTTATACATTATGCTGGCCGGCGAAAGACGTGACTTCAGAAGATATTCCGGCGTTTCTGATTTAGACCTTAAGTTTAAAAAAAGATCGTATAAGGCCAGGATCACTGATTACTCCTTTAATGGGATCGGTGCGATTGTTACTGAGGCCATCACTCTGAGCACCGGTGATATGGTTGAATTTTCGGTGACCGAATCGGACATATCTGCCAATGGAGTGATCATGTGGCTGTTCAATGACAGCTCAGGTCTCAGGATAGGGATCAGGCATGTCGGACAGCTACGAGGCATGATAAAGGATTTCAGGCTTGCGGACATATTAATCGGGCTGCAGAGGAGCAACAAGACAGGCGTATTGACAACCGTCAGTGGTGAGATCAACAAGAAGATCTATATCAAAGACGGGGATATGATCTTTGCCTCCTCAAATCAGAAAGAAGACAGGCTCGGAGACCTGCTGCTCAAGGAAGGTATGATCAACCTTGACCAGTACAACCATTCTGTTGCTGAGATGAATAAAACAGGCCAGCGGCAGGGGGCAGTGCTGGTCAGGCACGGTTACCTTAAGGCAGGTGAACTTTCTGGTGTTGTTGCACATCAGGTTGAGGAGATAATTCTGAGCCTTTTTGCGATGGATAACGGCTTTTTTATATTTGAAGAAGGGCCGCTTCCTACAGATGAAGTGATAACCCTTAAACTCTCAGCCGCAAACCTTATCTATAACGGCACAAAAAAGATAGAGAGCTTCTCCAGAATAAGAGGCGGGCTGCCATCCATGGACAGCATTCTCTTTATGGCGTCAGACCCCTTCGATCTTTTTCAGGATATAAAACTGGATGAGACAGGCCGCAGGCTGATTTCCTTAATCGACAACAGAAGATCCGTCAAAGAGATCCTTGCTGCCGGGCCGTCAGAAAGTCTTGAGGTATTCAGAACTCTGTATGCACTCCTCAGTACAAGGCTTGTTGTAATAAAAGATGCCAGCATGCCTAACGACGCGGCAGAAGACCTGCACGACATCGAGCCTGAGGTGAAGGAGAAATCGGCTTTTAAGGATGCAATCGAAGATATGCACCAGAAATTCCAATCTCTTGGCTATTACGGAGTTTTAGGGATCAGCAGGGATGCCCAGCCGTCCGAAATCAAGAGCTCATACTACAGAGCCGCAAAGATGTACCATCCTGACAGGCATTTTTCACTTACCGATGCTTCCCTCAAAAGCAAGTTGAACGACATCTTTACCTATGTTTATGAGGCATATGCAACCCTGTCAAACGCTCAGAAGAGAACGGAACACGACAGGCAGGCTGCCTCAGGCACTAAAAGTCCTGCTGATGTCAGGGACAGGGCACGTGCGTCCTTTGAGGAGGGGAAAAAATATCTCAGGGAAGCCGACCCATCAGAACTGGAACGGCTTTTCGGACAGGCAGTATATTTTGACCAGTCAGTTGCTGAATATCACCGTTATTACTCTCTGGCGCTCAGAAAAAGCGGCAAGCTCAGGAATGCTGTCAAGGCAATGGAAAAGGCCATTACTCTTGATCAGGCCAATCCGGATTATCTTGCCGAACTCGGCCTCATTTTTCTTGATCTGGGACTGCCGCTCAGGGCAAAGGGAATGTTTAACAAAGCCCTGGCAATATCCCCCGGCCATGAAACAGCGCTTCAGGGGTTGAAAACAGCAGATGCCTGAAGAGACTCAATTATAGCAGTCTCTCTATCTCCCCATGCTCAGCGCCTGACCGAGTGCAGGAATAAAATCCTTCTTTCTCGACATCACACGCGGCAGAATACAGGTGTCGTTTTCGACCTTCACATTGAAGGCCTTCTCAACGATCCATGCCTCGCCTTTCAGAAGGACCCGTTCATATGATGCAAGAAGCGGGTTTGTTATGAGGAGCACGGTAAGGTCATAGCCATTTGCAGACCGAATCTGTTCCAGTTCGCTCAGCAGGTTCTGTTCTATCCAGTCGATCTCTTCGCAGTCTAACACCATCATCTGACTGACCCCTAATTTTTTACCGCTGACAAGAAACTCTTTAAAGTCGGCTGCAATCAACT
This sequence comes from Nitrospirota bacterium, assembly GCA_016217675.1. GTDB lineage: Bacteria > Nitrospirota > Thermodesulfovibrionia > Thermodesulfovibrionales > UBA6898 > UBA6898. The sequence continues at coordinate 31,048 of JACRHC010000038.1, read as the reverse complement.
GCGCCGCTGTCTTTCCTTCTATATTAATGCTGGCATGAAGGAGCTCCTTGCCATACTCCTGGAGCGCTATGCCGGCTATATCCGCGAGCCGGGCGGCTGCCTGCTTATCGCGCCCGGTCGTCGTTGAGAGCGTCAGCAGGAGCGTATCCGAGAGGATACCGGAAAGCAGAACCCCTGCGATCTCCTGCGGGATATTCACCTGCCAGAGGAACATCATGCCTGCAACGACCGTACACGTGCTGCCGACCGGGTCGTTGTACACATAGATGGGCGCTACGGTCGAGATGTCTCCGACACGGTGATGATCTATGATCTCAAGGATCTCCGCCTCTTCGATATTGTCAACAGCCTGTGATACCTCGTTATGGTCAACAAGAATAGCCCTTTTCCGCACAGGGTTGAGGAGATCTGTTCGTGTGATAAACCCGATCAGCCGGCGGTCACCATCTATGACCACTGCAGAGCGGTATTCTGACTCAAGCACCTTCTTCCTCAGCTCAGAAACAGGCGTATAGAGACCGACTTCAGATGTGCGCGAACACATGATCGACACAACCGGCTCGGACATGGTCATAAGCTGCACAGTCGCGTATGCATGGTGGGGTGACGATATCAGCAGTGTACCATGCGCTTGAGCTGCAGCTGCCACGTCGTTGCCGATCGGCATACCGTCGGTAACAATCAGCGCAGAGCAGCCCGAGGTGATGAGGTCGAGCTGGATATCCTGCTGGTCCCCGATGATCACAACGTCTCCGGGGCGGACCCTGTTCAGGATCGTACCCTTCTGCATAGACGCAGTATGGATCTTTCCGGTGAGCAGTTCAACTTTTTTTGTATTGCTGATCACCCGGCCGCCAAGGGTCTTGATAAGGATATCGAGACTTATGGGGGCATGGGAAAGGTCAGAAAAACCGGCGCTCTCCATATAATGGCTCGCGATGTCCTTGAGACCAACGATGCCGGAGACCCTTTCGCTGTCATCAACGACAGGGAGCGCCCGGACGCCGCTATTCTTCATAAGCAGGGCAAGCGCATGCACAGAGTCCCGTTCATGAACCGCGATCGGCTTTTTCATCGAAAGGTCATTTACCGTTGCAGCAATACTCTCCATTTCGGTCGGCGCCGGAACATTGAATCGGTCGAGCACGAACTTTGTCTCCTCATTGATCTTGCCGGCACGGACAGGGGTAAAGAGAAACCGTTTGTCGGTGATATTCTTGAAGTGGGAATAGCCTATTGCAGAACAGACAGAATCCGTGTCCGGATTCTTATGCCCGATGACATAAACAATCTTCGTGTCCTCTGGTGTCATATGTTTCTCAAACCCTTCCCTTCATCATGATTTTGAACCTCAATCATATGCCCTCGCTCCTTTATTTACCGATACAGAAACTGCTGAATATCTTATGCAGTATTTCGTCGGTTGTAATGGTCCCGGTGATCTCGCCGATCCTGTCCAGGCTTCCCCGCATCTCGATGGAGAAGAGTTCAAGGGGGCTATCGCCTGACAGGAGCTTGCGGGCCCTGTCGAGCGATTCAGCTGCACTGTCAAGTGCAGCCTTATGCCGGATGTTCGTGACCACTACGCCCTCCCGCTCTTCGCTCCAGCCATGGAGGTTTGATTCGAAAATTGCATACTTGAGCTCCTCGATCCCCTCGCCGGTAACCACAGAGAGACAGACATATTGTCTCCCCTCAGCAGTGCTATTTCCAACTGATATCTTCTGTGGCAGATCTGCCTTGCTGATAACCATGACAGCTTTCTTATGCCTGACAAGAGAAAGGAGATCATGGTCCTCCTTTTTGAAGGGCTCGCTGCCGTCGAACATGGCGACAATAAAATCAGCATGCTCTATTGCCTGTTTGCTCCTCCTGATCCCTTCCTGCTCAATGAGCTCATCAGAGCTGTGAATACCTGCAGTGTCCATGATCCGGATCGGCAGTCCATTGATATTCAGGTAGTCTTCGATCAGGTCGCGTGTCGTGCCCGGCAGATCCGTAACAATAGCGCGGTCCTTCTGCAGCAGGGCATTCAGCAGCGATGACTTGCCGACATTCGGCCTGCCCACAATTGCGATAGAGAGGCCTTCCCTGAAGAACCTCGCGGCATTAAACGTATCCGAGAGTTTCTGAATCTCTGCGCTGACATCCAGGAGTTTTTTTTCAATCTCTTTTTTTGAGGTTGTCTCTATTTCATCCTCAGGGAAGTCGATATGTGCCTCAACAAAGGCAGCTACCTCTATAAGCTGTTCACGTATTGCAGTGAGTTTATCTGTCAGACCGCCTCTCAGCTGTTCACTGGCTATCCTCATGCTTTCTTCTGTCTTTGCATTGATAATGTCGAGCACTGCCTCTGCCTGGCTCAGATCAATCCTGCCATGAAGAAACGCCCTCTTTGTAAACTCCCCGGGCTCTGCAATCCTGGCCCCCTGCCTGAGCACAATCTCCAGTATCCGCCGTGCCGAGACAATGCTGCCGTGACAGTTGATCTCAACAACATCCTCGCGGGTATATGAATTCGGTGCACGCATTACAACAAGGAGAACCTCATCCACCGCGCGTTCGTCAGCAGGATCGACAATATGGCCGTAGAGCATTTTGTGAGAAGGGGCATATGAAGGCTTCTCATTATTTCTTGAGAGGAATACTCTGCCAGCAATCGCAACAGCATCAGGCCCGCTCAGGCGGACAATACCGATACCTCCCTGACCTACAGGAGTTGATATGGCAGCTATCGTGTCGTCAGAATAGTTCATGGCTTTGTTAGCTATTCAGGTTATTTAGACTGTAGTTTATCAGGTCTGCGCAAAGAAAAAATCAAGTATCCTGAACAAATAGAGACTATCCGCCTGAGTAGTTATAGAAAAGTCTGCAGGTTATGCGCTCTATGAGATAAAGGCAGTGAACGATGAACTAATGCGCTGGTTCGTTTGTGAGGCTTCTGTTGACGAAGAACTGCTGAATGATACCAAGCACATTACCGATAAGCCAGTACAGGACCAGACCTGATGCCATATTCAGGAAAACAAAGGTGAAGACAAGCGGCATCATCAGCATCATCTTTGCCTGTGCCGGGTCCATGGTTGACGGCGTCATCTTCTGCTGAATGAACATGGTCGCACCCATAAGAATCGGCAGAGGGCCCAGGGCCAAGCCTCCGATAAGAGGCAGGACTGCCGGGATATGGCCAAAAAGTGTGTCAGGCCCTGAAAGATCCGTGATCCAGAGCATGAACGGTGCGCCTCTCAGTTCTATAGCTCTCAGCAGGACCTGGTAGAGCGCAAGGAAGACCGGTATCTGAAGGAGCATGGGCAGACAGCCGCCCAAAGGGCTGACCTTGTGCTTTTTATAAAGCCCCATCATTTCTGCCTGCTGCTTCTGGGGATCCTTCTTGTATTTCTCCTTGATCTCATTCATCAAAGGCTGGATCTCCTGAAGCTTCTTCATGGACTTCTGGCTTTTGGTCATGAGCGGGATAAAGGGGATCCTTGTCACGATCGTAATCAGAATGATAGCCCATCCATAGTTGCCGAGGAACTGGTAGAAGAACTTGAGTATCCAGAAGAGCGGCCTTGCAACGATCGAAAAGAATCCAAAGTCTATCACATGCTCAAGCCCGATATTAAGCGCAGCGAGCCTGTCAGCCTCTTTTGGCCCTGCATACAGATGGAACTTGTTTATACCACTTTTTGCCTTGAAGGCTACAACAGGGGAATCCTGCAGCAGAAATGCCTTTGCCTCTTCAACAGGGGTTGCAGGCACAAGGGCCGAAAAAAAGTATTTGTCCTGCTGCACAATCCATTTGAGGTTCTCATGAAATACCTTCGGCTCTTTCAGGTCTTTTGCTGGCAGGTCCTTAAGATCAGTCCCGGTCAGAACGGTCGGGCCGACATGAATGGAATCATCCTTTTCAAATATGCCAAAGTCGCTTCCCAGGGTTATCCAGTATTCAGGGAATCCGGAAACCTCATCAGCAAGTTCAACCTGGTATGTGCCGGCTGAAAAGGTATAGGTCCTCCTGACGGACTTGCCGTCCTTTGCATACTCAAAAACAAGAGTTCCTGTTTTATTCGTATTATCAAGCTTCAGGTTTCTGCCGGTTACAGAGAAGTTGACATTTGCAAGATCAAAGGAGCTGCTCGTTCCGATTCCAGCAGCAGATACCACACCGGGCTTCTTAAGCAGAACAACATCATTGCCTGCCTTGTCCTTGTACGGCTTTATTGTCCAGGACTTGATCGTGCCACCGCGTGAGGTAAATACAGCAGCAAAAAGATCATTCTCTACGGTGATTTCCTTCTCATCTGCAACAACCGTCTCAGCCACAGGCTTCGGGGCTTCTGCCTTTTGGGCCTGATCTTTTTTTGTTGCTTCCGGCGCCGGCTGCTGTTCAGCTGGCTGCTTTACAGGGGCCTTCTGAGGCTCGCCGGGGAAAAGGAGTTGATATCCCACGATCACAAGAAATGAAAGTACGACTGCTATGATTGTCTTATTATCCATAGTTATTTGACCGGGTCAAACCCGCCCTCATGAAAAGGGTTGCATCTCAGAATCCTGCGCACAGCAAGTGCCAGGCCTTTCAATGTGCCATACTTATTGAGCGCATCAATCGCATACTCAGAACAGGATGGTGTGAACCTGCAAGTAGAGGGGAAAAGAGGTGATATCATATATTTATAGAGCCTGATGATCGCTATGAATAGTATTTTCACACTTTAGTCCTGCAAAGACCCTGCCTATGCTCCTGTCAAGGTCAAGAAAGTCAGCCTCCGGGGCGGTGCTTCTTGCAACCACAACGATATCACAGCATAAGGGACTTTCTGCCAGCAGTTTTCTGAAGATCTCCCTAAGACGCCGCTTAACCCTGTTTCTCACAACCGCATTCCCGACCTTTCTGCTTACAACAAAGCCGAGCCTGCTCTGCTTAAGGCCATTGGGATGCACGTAGAGTATAAGGTGACGGGAAGGAAATTTACGGCCCTGATCAAAGACGAGTTTGAATTCTCCTCTTCGCTTCAGTGTTTGAAGAAGGCTTCTCTTCAAACAGCCAGTCTTTTCCGTCCTTTTTTCCTTCTCCTCTTGATAACATTGCGGCCGCCGACCGTGCTCATTCTTACGAGAAAGCCGTGCGTCCTCTTCTGTTTTTTCGTGTGTGGATGAAATGTCGTATATGTTCCCATAGTTTTTTCCTGAGCGAGAATTATAACCATAGCTTTTTCAGAATGTCAAGGGGTGAGGCCGGAATAAAGCAAATCTTGATAAAAGTAATATAAAGAAGGTATATTATCGGACTAATTTTCTTACGGAGGTATCTCATGTTTACAGACTTGGCTTATGCAATGGGTGCGAACCCTCAGGCAGGACAGGGACAGGGCGGGGGACTGATGGGATTCCTTCCTCTGATACTAATATTTGTTATTTTTTATTTCATGCTTATCAGGCCCCAGCAGAAACGGGCAAAAGAAACAAAAGCAATGATCGAGAGCCTGAAAAAAGGGGACAAGGTCATTACCTCCGGAGGCGAGTATGGCATTGTCGAAGAGGTCAAGCCGAACACGGTCATTGTCAAGATCGCTGAAAACGTAAAGGTAAAATATGGCAAGGGCTTTATCGTTTCTGTCAGGACAGAAGACGACGAGTAGTCCCCCATAGCATTTTATATTTGCAAGAAAAATCATTTGAGTTTAATTCGCGGAGGTCATTAGATGAATAAGAGCATTTTCTGGAGATTCCTGTTTATCGGGATAGCTGTTGCGGCGGCAGTTGTCTTTTTCCTGCCCAATACACCCCTCTTTAAGAGCATGCCTGAGTGGTGGCAGAAGAATATGCCGAACAAGGGCATCGTTTTAGGCCTTGACCTTCAGGGCGGCCTGCACCTTGTTTATGAGGTCGAAGCGGACAAGGCGGTCGAATCGACTGTTGAGCGGTACGCTTACACTATAAAGGAAATGCTCCAGAAGAAGAAGCTCCAGACAGAAGTAAAAAAGAGCGGCCTCAATATTGAGGTAACACCTTCTTCGCAGGAGATTGTACAGGCACTCAAGGAAGGGTATAACAACCTCGACATATCCGAATCCGGCTCAATGGTCACGCTCAAATTAAACGAAAAAGAGCGGTCGTTTATTAAAGACAATGCCGTGAACCAGGCACTTGAGACGATCAGAAACAGGATAGACCAGTTCGGCGTTGCTGAGCCTACTATCCATAGACAGGGCCAAAACGAGATCGTGGTGCAGCTCCCTGGAGTAAAGGACCCCAGAAGGGCAATAGATCTGATCGGGAAAACAGCGCTGCTTGAATTCAAGATCGTAAACGACGACTCTCCCGTTGCTTCGCAGCTGCCTTCTTCCATTACACCGGGAGATGAGGAAAAGATACTCGGTCAATTCGCAGACAAGGTGCCTGCTGACAGCCAGATCCTTTTTGAAAAGAAGGTGAACAAGGAAACCGGCGCTGTGACGAAATTTCCCATCCTCGTAAGGAAAGACGCCATGCTCACCGGCGCGCTCCTGAGCGAGGCAAAGGTCACCCTTGACACCCAGTTCAGCACTCCCTATGTATCGATCACTTTCAATCCGGAAGGTGCGAAGAGGTTTGAGGAGGTGACCGGGGCAAATGTGAAGAAACGCCTTGCAATCGTCCTTGATGACACAGTCTATTCAGCGCCGGTGATACAGGAGAGGATCGGGGGAGGCAGTGCGCAGATAACCGGAAGCTATGGCATGGAAGAGGCCAAGGACCTGGTTATTGTCCTGAAGGCTGGTGCGCTTCCTGCTCCGCTCAAGATGCTTCAGAATGTAACCGTCGGCCCATCGTTGGGCACCGACTCGATCGAAGCAGGGAAAATGGCAGGTCTTGCAGGAACGATTGCCGTTGCCATATTCATGATCTTTTACTACAGGCTGTCGGGCGTTATCGCTGACTTTGCCCTTCTGCTGAACATCATTCTGCTCTTCGGCGCCATGGCATCCATGAATGCGACGCTCAGTCTGCCCGGCATTGCAGGCATTATCCTTGCCATCGGCATGGCGGTCGATTCCAACGTGCTCATGTTTGAACGAATGCGGGACGAACTGCGGGCAGGCAAGACCCCGCGGTCAGCGGTTGATTCAGGATATAAGAAGGCCTTTTGGACCATTTTCGACTCTCACATTACAACGTTGATCACCGCTGCAGTGCTCTACCAGTTCGGCACCGGGCCTATCAAGGGTTTTGCGGTCACCTTGGGTCTCGGCGTTACGATCAACCTTTATACCGCACTCATCGGGACCAAGTCTGTATTCGATCTGATCAATTCCAACAGCGACGTTAAGAAGCTGAGCATATAGGAGCGACCATGTTAGAACTCGTCAAAAATACCAGAATAGATTTTATGGGGAAAAAATATATTGCCTTTGTCCTCTCAGGCATCATCTCGATCATCGGCCTCTTTGCGATATACCAGATCGCGCACGGCAGGGCAAACCTCGGCATAGACTTTGCTGGTGGCACATCCGTGCAGCTCAAGTTCGACAAGCCGGTAAGGGTGCATGACATCAGAAAGGCGCTTGAGGATGGCGGGATCAAGGACTTTGATCTCCAGGAACTGACCGGTGAGAACAAGATCCTGATCCGGGCAAAGAATATCGAGATCCAGCTTGGCAAGGTGTCTGAACAGATAACAACCATCATCACCCAGAAGATTCAGGACAATAAGTTTATTGTAGATTCGACCACTGAGATAGGGCCCAAGGTCGGAGGCAAGCTCCGTGCAGATGCAGGCATGGCGATCCTTGTATCAACGATATTAATTCTTGTCTATATCGCGATCCGGTTTAAACTCAATTTTGCGGTCGGCGCAACCGTGGCCACATTCCACGATGTAACAGCAGTATTGGGCATCTTTTTCCTGTTAGGCAAGGAGATCAATCTCATCCTCGTAAGCGCGCTCCTGACGATCGCCGGTTATTCGCTGACCGATACGGTTGTTGTCTTTGACAGAATCAGGGAAAACCTCCGCACAAGGCTTAAGGACCCGGTTGAAGGCGTGATGAACCTGAGCATCAATGAGGTGCTTTCACGGACTATCGTCACATCGTTTACGGTTCTCCTTACTTCAATTGCCCTCTTCTTTTTCGGCGGGGAAGTGCTCCATGACTTCAGCCTCGCAATGATCCTGGGCGTTCTGGTCGGCACCTATTCGTCGATCTTTGTTGCAAGCCCGATCGTTCTCCTCTGGGGCGGCAACAAGGCCTTTGCAAAAAAACAGTAACGCGTGATGCGTGATGAGTAATGTGTGAAGACGTAAAGAATTATATATTGCCGGAACTGATATTTTTCGTATCTGTTGCTGATCACATATTACTCATTACCCATCACGGTCTTTATGCATAGACGTTGGTTCCTCAACAGGACTAATCCCGAATTTATCTCTTACCTTTCCCGGTCAGCGTCCATATCCCCGGTATTCTCCCAGGTCCTTATCAACCGCGGCATAAAGACCGCAGCCGAGGTGCAGGACTTTCTGAGCCCAGGGATTACCGGTCTTTCAGACCCCTTTGACCTGCAAGGCGTGAAGGAAGCTGTTGAGCGGATAAAGCTTGCCCGCAAACAGGGGGAGAAGATCTTCATTCACGGCGACTATGATGCTGACGGCCTGACTGCCACTGCCATCATGGTAAGTGCGCTCAGGACAGCAGGCCTGGACGTCCACCACTTCATTCCGCACAGGATGATCAATGGGTACGGGTTTAACATCGCCGGCGTGGAAGCGGCAAAAAAAACCGGAGCAAGCCTGATCATCACCGTTGACTGCGGTATCGGTTCTTTTGAGACTGCAGCATACGCGCAGAGCCTGGGCATAGACCTGATCATCACTGACCACCATGAGCCGACACAAAAGGAAATCGTTACGAGCAAGGGACAAGGGGCAGAGGATTCCGGGGACGGTCAAGAACTGGTTACACATTACGCATCACACATCACGGATTTTATGATTCCTCATGCAGTGGCAGTGATCAATCCAAAGTGTTCTCCTGACTCCGCACGCCTCACCGTGCTCTGCGGCGCCGGCATTGCCTTTAAATTTGCCCAGGCAATGGCAATGGATAATGACATCGCCTTTTCTGAAGACGACCTTCTGCCGCTCCTGGACCTTGCCGCTCTCGGAACAGTTGCTGATGTTGTTCCCCTTATTGGCGAGAACAGGATCATCGTAAGTATGGCAATGCAGCATATTCAGGACGGCGACAGGCTTGGCATACGGGCGCTGAAACAGGCTGCGGGCCTGGACAAAAGGCAGTCGAAGGCCGGCGCCCTCGCCTTCACCATGGTGCCAAGGATTAATGCAGCAGGCAGGATGGGAGACGCGCAGGATGTAGTGAGGCTTCTTCTTTCTGAATCGGAGCAGGAGGCCTATGACCTTGCAGCATGGCTTGACCGGACAAACAGCGAACGCCAAAAGATAGAGGAGATAGTTTACCAGGATGCGCTTTTCCGCCTTAAAGGGGTTGACCCCGCTGCGGTCATCATGCTTGCCAAAGAAGGATGGCATCCCGGTGTATTAGGCATTGTAGCATCAAAGCTAACAGAGTCCTTTAATCTTCCTGCCTTTATTTTTACTATTGAAAACGGCATAGCAAAAGGCTCCAGCCGCAGTATCCCGGCATTTGACATCTGTGCAGGGCTTTCAGAATGCAGGGACCTCCTTATCGCCTTTGGCGGCCACAAACAGGCTGCAGGGGTCAAGCTCAGGGCAGAGGACCTCCCTGCCTTCGAAAAGCGACTGCGTCAGATCATACAGAGAGACATCTCTCAGGAGGACCTTATGCCCACCCTGGCAATACATGCGGCTGTTCAGCTCAACCAGCTCGACTCTCAATTAATGCGAGAGCTTGAACTGCTCGAACCTTTTGGGTACGGCAATCCGGAACCTCTCCTTGGGGCCAAAGAACTGGAGATCATGTATCCCAAGGTGTTAAAAGAACGGCATCTGAAAATGAAGCTCAGAAGGGGCGCATCGTATCTTGACGCTATAGGATGGGACATGGGCCACCTTCTTGAAGATCTCAGCCAGGCAGCGATCTTTGATGCTGTCTTTACCCCCTCGTATAATGACTGGAACGGCAACAGAAATATCCAGCTTGTGCTCAAGGGCCTCAGACCTTCCGCGTAAAGCAAAGGACTTTCTCTGAGGATATCGAGTTGACAGCAAAGTCAAAGTATCGGATTGCCGGGACCTCTCGTCTTCCAATTCTTTTTCCTGCTGACTCTGGTGCCACCTCTTTCTCAGGATATGAGGGCTTGATCTCAGCATCAAACCGCAGGACAACATCCAGAGACTCGCCGTCAATGACACTGCCGAAAGAGCCGGAAAGCTCATCTGCAGGCGCGACCTTCCTTGACAGAAAATGTGCGTCGAGTATTTGGCTTTATGTTATAACGGTGTTATAATCCAGAGAGGAGGAAAACATGCAAAGAAAGATATGCGCAATAGGGAACAGCAGGGGGGTCTCACTTCCGCCGGATTTACTTGAAAAACTTCATCTGGCAGTTGGTTCAGAAGTGAATATTGAACTGGACGATGCTCAGGCAAAGATCATTATTGAACCGGTAAAAAAGAAAAAATATCCCAAAGGGATAGATCAAAAGTTTGTTTCCCAGGTAAATGACTTTATTGAACGGTACCGGCCTGCGCTTGATGAACTGGCAAGGAAGTGAACTATCTCACGCCTGAACAGGTGCTGTTTATCCATAGCAGGCTGATTGATGAGACGAGCGGGATGCACGGGATAAGAGATCTTGGCCTGCTTGAATCTGCAGTGTCCCGGCCACAGGCAGTTTTTGGCAATGAGGAGCTCTATCCCACCCTATTCCATAAGGCCGCAGCCCTGGCCGAGTCTCTTATTAAAAATCATCCGTTCCTTGACGGCAACAAAAGGACAGCGATAACATCAACCGCTATTTTTCTGCAGATGAACGGCCATACATTAAAAGCCTCACAGAGGGAACTCGTGGACTTCACCCTTGCACTGGCAACCAATAAATCATATTTTGACCAGGCTGTTATTTGGCTCAATCAACACAGCAGTAGTTAAGAGTATATACTTAGGTTCTTAAATGAATTGCGGTCTTTTTGCAGTGTTCGGAAAGGGCGTTATCAGACATATTTTCGCACTCAGTGACAGTCTTCTTTTCCCCTGACTGAAAATGAAAAAGTCCTTTTCCTGCTCCCAGTTCCTTGTTACATGCAGCAACGCAGGCCCCGCAGTTCACACAGGAGATATCGCGCTTGTTCATCCTTGGCAGAACGTTCATAAAGCAGGCCTTCTCGCAGCCCCTGCAGTTCGTGCATTCATCCGCCCGCGACAGGTCCATCCGGACACGCAGGGAGACAGGGCTTACCCAGCCAAAAAGCATCTGCATCAGCCCGGCAGCACAAATATATTTGCAGAGTGAATGGCGCACCAGGATCGATGTAACCAGCATATAGATCGAGACGCCGATGATGCCTGCTTTGACGCCGAAGGTAAAGTCCCAGCTCATGATCTGGGCCCAGATGGTCTTGGGGGCGACCAGATAACCGGTCAGAGCGACCCCGCCGATCAGCGGAAGAACAGCCATGCTCATGAGGGCAATAACTATATACAGCAGTTCCCTCTCTCCTGATACTTCCGGATCATTCGGTCTCTTATTAAAAAGGCTTCTTCGTCCTAAAAGCTTGAGTGTAAGATTGTCAGCTAATTCAAAGAGTGTTCCCTCAGGGCAGAACCAGCCGCAGAAGAACCTGCCGGTCAGAAATCCCAGAAGAGGAAAGATAGCAAGAAACACGATCCAGGGCAGGATAGCCTTCAGAAAGAACTGCAGGGCAACATGGCCTGCAGCACGCATGCTGTGATCAGCATAGAATGCCTCTTTCAGGCCAAGGCTCCATACCTGTCCAAAAATGATCAGTTCCTTTGTGGCAGTGTCATACCTGAATATATTCAGCACAGGCATGAGGAAAACGAGCAGGATAAAGGCTATCTGGGTTGTTCTTCTATAGACTGTTATGCCCATGATCTAACTCTATCACTGAGTCCATATCACTGCCATGATATACGTCATACAGGACGAAAAAAGGGTGGAGAGGGGGAGGCTGCCCCGGTTTATTGGAGGGGACAGGGGCAGCCTCTGGGGACAAAGAAATATTATATATGATACTCTGCTTTTTTTAAAGAGGATATGATATAGATCATAATTTTTTTATAAATTTCTGCCTAATGCATCAGAACTAATACATAAAAGAAAGAAAATATCATTTAATAAAAGGGAGTTACAGTTTTCTTCGCCATTCGTCAATTTATTGACCTGCCTCATTATAATAATCTTCAGGGGACGGTCGTAATAACCGCCCCCCTGTTAGATAATGGATTATGCGGATTATGCCCTTTCAGGCGCTGCCGTGACTACAGGAACTGGCTCCTTGCCGAGTCTGAAGAAATCGATCACAAAGATACCAACACCGATCAGGAAGCCCACGCCAAAAATTGCCCTGATGATCCAGAACCAGAGATTATAATTGGCCTTAACAGCAACGTAATCGAGCCCCATGAGCCTTTCCATGTACACCTGGACCATGCCGGCACCGGTAATGGTCAGCACAATAAAGACCATCGAGATGGTCATCCACCAGAATGACTGGAATGCCCTGGAGGCATTAAATGACTTTACGCCTCGTATGGAAGGAAGCGTTATATAGATCATGGCCATCACAAGCAGGACATATGCGCCGTAAAACGCAAGATGGCCGTGCGCTGTCGTGATCTGGGTACCATGGGTCCATTTGTTGATCTGGGGAAGCGTATGGATAATGCCCCATAGGCCTGCTCCCACAAAGTTAAAAATGGCATGCGCAACGGTATAGTAAAGGCCTGCCTTGTTCTCCACATTCCTGGCTTCTCTCGTAGTTCTGAATGCATCCCAGACCATGAAAAGGAGAGGGACCGGCTCAAGAGAACTGAAGATACCGCCGACCCAGAGCCAGTAGCTTGGGGTCCCGATCCAGTAATAATGATGGCCTGTTCCAAGGATGCCGGTAAACATGACGAAGCCCACTTCAATATACATCCACTTCTCCACAACCTCTCTCTTTGCGCCGACAACCTTCATCAGCATAAAGGCAAGGAGAGCACCGGCTATGACTTCCCATGCTCCTTCAACCCAGAGATGGATAACCCACCACCACCAGAACTGGTCTTTTACCATGCTCTTCGAATAGACCATGCCCGGCAGATACATAAGGGCAAGGACAAGGAGACCCCCAACGAGCGTGCCCTGTATGCCGGTCCATTTCTTTGTCTTCAGCATGGTCATAAAATTAATGAACAGGAAGAGGAGCACGGATATGACGATCAGAACATCTGCCCAGCGCGGCGCCTCGATATATTCCCTGCCCTCATTAAGCGGATTGATGCCCATGATCGGACTGTTCGCCTGGGGACTAAGCCCCATCCAGATATAGCCGAGCACGACTGCAGTAATTGCCACGACTGTGGCCCAGAACTGGAGCTTGGCAAGGGGCAGACTCCAGAGCTCTGTTTCAGACTCTTCCGGCACGACATAATAGGTTGCTCCCATCAGGCCGGTCAGTATCCAGACAACCAGGGCATTGATATGCAGGGTCCTTATGGTATTGAAATTCAGGATAAAGAAGCTTGGCCAGATGAACTGGAGGGCTGCGATGATCCCAACAACAACCTGGACAAGGAACAGTACAACCGCAAAGGTATAAAAGTATTCTGCTATCTTTTGACTTTGGTATTTAACGCTCATTTCACCACCTCCTATTTCAACGTAAGCATGTAATCGGTCAATTTTTCTATGTCAGTCTCAGGCGCCTCGACCTTAGGCATGGCCGAGTTCTTGACAAAAGCGGCAGGGTCCTTGAAGTGGCCGACAAGCCATGCCCGGTCGTGCTTTGCACCGACCCTGGTAAGATCAGGCCCGGTAGTGCCGCCGATGCCGTTGATCGTATGGCATGCAGAACAGCCATGTGACTGATAGACCTTCTGGCCTTCTGTAAGCTCCTTGCCTGCAACTCCCCCTGCTGCTGCGAGGATCGGTTTTGGCGGCCATCCGTTGGTGTCGACCTTAGAGGTCCAGTCAAGGAACGCGATAAGATCATCCGCCTCCTCAGCCCTGATACCGAGCTTTGGCATGGACGCGTTCGGATTCGCAGACTTCGGGTCCATCAGGAACTGTCTGAGATAGCTTTTCGGCTTGTTCAACGTTGTCTTGGTCAGATCAGGTGCGAAATACGATCCGTTCCCAAAGATCGTATGGCAGCCGATGCAGTCATACTTGTGCCAGACCATTTTCCCGGCATTGATCTGCTCTGTAATCTCCGGGGCCCTGCCGTCCAGTTTTCCCATAGTGTCATAGGTCAGACCGAGAAAGATCACAAAGAAAAAGAGACTGCCGAAAATAAAAAGATTTCTTGCTGCTTTGTTGCTCATGAGAGACACCTCCTTTGATATTCTAACCCTACCTTATCAGAGCTCCACGGGCGGCACTATGATACATATCATATGGACTTTCTGAAAAACGGTTTAAGGTATATCAGGAACCGATGAGCAGAGACAGACTTTCAGACAGGAAGGATTTTGACCAGTGAATAACTATCTCGAAAAGATGAGGGGATGCTCAGAATGCCCACCCCGCGTCAGTCTGTCCGAGATCGCCTGGTCATGGCTCGGAGCGTTCCTCGGCATTGGTTTTATCTCATTTGCCAATTACCATATTTTTGAAAAAATAGACCTGCTGATGATCGTAGGGTCCTTCGGTGCCTCTGCAGTACTGATCTACGGAGCAATAAAGAGTCCTCTTGCACAGCCAAGGAACCTTATAGGAGGCCACGTCTTTTCAGCGCTCGCAGGCGTAGCATCTTATCAGATATTTCACAGTCAGATATGGCTTGCTGCTGCGGTCGGTGTTGCCACAGCAATAGCGGTGATGCATGCAACAAGGACTCTCCATCCCCCAGGCGGTGCAACAGCACTTATTGCAGTGATCGGAGGAGAAAAGATCCACGATCTCGGTTTCATGTATGCAATCTTTCCGGTAGGCGGCGGCGTGCTGATCATGCTCATCATAGCGCTGCTGGTAAATAACATCCCGAAGAACAGACGCTATCCGGAGTTCTGGCTTTAGGCATGATGCTCATAGAATCTCTCAATATAGGCCTTCCGAAAAAAGAGACCTTTCACGGAAAAGAAATAACCACCGGCATCTGCAAAACTCCTGCATTTGGTCTTCTCAACCTTACTGCAGACGGTTTTGAAAAAGACGGCGTTGGAGATCTGAAGCACCATGGCGGGCATGATAAGGCTGTCTGTGTGTACAGCCTGGATCATTACCCATACTGGGAAGAGCTTCTCGGCATAAAACTGCCTGAGGCGGCATTTGGTGAAAATCTTACTGTTTCAGGCCTCCGCGAAAATGAGGTCTGCATCGGCGATATCTATGAGGCCGGACCGGCACTGCTGCAGGTGAGTCAGCCGCGCCAGCCATGCAGGACACTTTCAGTCCGATACGGAAGGGATGACATGATAAAGCTTGTGAGGGATTCAGGGCTTACCGGTTTTTATTTCAGGGTGTTAAGAACAGGCAGCCTTAAAAAAGGCGATCAGCTGCAGTTAAAAGAAAAAGACAAAAACGGTGTGAGCATAGCCTTTGCAAACAGCATATACCATCATCGGAAGACTGACTGCGAAGGCATTGAGCGCGTGCTTGATGTTGATGCTCTCTCCGCATCCTGGAAAAAGTCCTTTCTTGAACTGAAACAGGCCTGCAGCTGAAGTCAGCTTCTCTCTGCCTGCTGCAAGGCCCGGACAGCTTCACTGCAGGATCTGCAGGTGAGAAGTTTTGTCGTGATCGCATCAAGGGGATGATCAACCTTCTTGCCTGATCTGTCTGCAAACAAAGAGATCAGTTTGGCAGGGCCATTCTTAGCTCCCTCCGGCAGGCTGTATTCCCATACGGTCTTATAGGGAATGATGCCGGCAAAGAGTTTTATAACCTTAATGCTATGCGCAGGATTGTTTGCAACTGAAATAAGTATCTTCTCCCTGCTGTCAAACCGAATCTGGCTAAAACAATGCCGCGCATCTTTCTTATACGCAATAATCTTGCTCATGGTTTATTTTATCAAAATCAACTGACATCTTCCAAGGTCTGAGAAACATAACATAACCATCAACAAAACGGCTGACGGCAGGGACAAGTTGTTCACGTCTTTAGATTATGACGGTGTCCCCTGGAACAATAACAACGCAGAACATGCAATTAAACGACTTGTGTCTCTCAGAAGGGTAATCGGCGGTTCATCGACGGCAAAGGATGCTCAAGAGTACCTCGTACTATTGAGCATCTGTGAAGGCTTAGAAACGCAAGTTTCTTGAAGTTTCTTATATCCGGCGCTACCGATATTGACAAGTTCCTTGAGAGAAAAACGAACAGGCTGGTTTGACAATACATCAGCCCTGATGTATATAATATACATGAAGTGGAGGTGTGTTTGTACAATCTCGTATTCTACACAACAGAGCGCGGCGATTCACCGGTTGATGATTTTTTGGATGGTCTAGACAAAAAAGCACGCGCAAAGGTGGCAGCGCACCTGTCTCTTCTTGCAGAGCTGGGGCCGCATCTCAAGCGGCCTTATGCTGATGTGGTCAGTGGAAAAATCAGGGAGTTGAGGATACACCAAAGTTCGAATCATTACCGTATCCTCTATTTCTTCCAGGTGCGTGATCAGGTCGTGTTAACACATGCTTTTGCCAAGAAGACGCAGCAATTGAAAGAAAGGGACATTGAATTGGCGGAAAGACGCATGGAGGATTGGCTCCGGCGTTTTCCAGCAGGAGGCAGCGTATGAAAAAAGATAAAGTTCGGACATTCAAAAGCAGGTTGAGCGAAGATCTCAAAGATCCCGAATTCAGAGCGCATTATCAGGAGGAGCGTCAGGCGCTTATGATAGCGATGAAGATCGGGAAGCTTCGCGAAAAAAAGGGACTCTCGCAACAGCAATTGGCGAAACTGATGGGGACCAGCCAGCAGGCGATTTCGCGGATCGAGAGCGGTGACTATGAAGGTTTTACGCTTAAGACCCTGGAGAAGATCGCAGAAGCAACAGGCACGCGGGTCAAGATCGAGTTCGTTGCGGCATAATTTATCTGATTGCCATTTCCCCCAGAAATGCCTCAATGGCTGACTGATTTCTTTTTGTAGGGCTTAACTTGAAGGGCCTCTTATAGTTCACAGATGCCGTCTTTCTGGCATCTCTCCTCTTTTGCCTTCTGTTCAAGCCGCAGCTTCTTCCGCATGAGAGCCTCCTGATTTCTTCGCCTCTCATCATCATTGTCAAGAACCAGCGGAGGCACTGCCCTTGGCCTGCCGTTTTCGTCAAGCGCCACAAAGGTCAAATAGGCTGACGAGGTGTGCCTTACCTCTCCTGTAATGAAATTTTCGGCCTCCACCCGCACGCCGATCTCCATGGAAGTACGGCCTGCCATGTTTATGCTTGCCTTCAGAAAGACTAAATCGCCCACAAAAACAGGGTGGTGAAAATCAAGCCGATCAAGAGAGGCAGTAACCGTATTGGCCCGGGCATGCCTGCTTGCAACGACCGCTGCTGCGGTGTCTATCAGCTTCATGATGACACCTCCATGCACATTGCCGGCAGGGTTGGCATCCTGCGGCAGCATCACCTGGGCCATGGTAACAGATGTTTCGCTGATCTTTTTACCGTTCATGCCTACTTTTTGCCCTTCTTTTGCCCTGCCGGCTTGATCGTGAACCTGCCGAAGGCTATGCCAAGGTCAATCCCTTTACCTGTCCCGGCAAGGGCGAGAGAGACCTCTCCTTTGGTGACAACCTGTGCACCTGCTGACTTCACAATCCCGGCATGGGCTTCTGCCCTCGCATATGCTCCGTAGAGTTCGGAGATATCAGACACGCTGGAGAACGTGCCTGTACCTTTTAGCCTGGATTTCCCTGCGGTGAGCCCGCCGCCCTTTGAGTCGATCACTACCGATGCGGACTGTCCGTTGTCGCAGGTGATGGTAGCTGTTCCTGTGGCAGTCTGATAAAAAGCTGACCATCCGCGCAGACTGAATTGCATCGTGCATTTCGTATCTGCTGCGAGGGCCGTAGAAATATCGAGAGTGAGCCCGTAAGCCAGCAATACCCCGAGGATAACAACCGTCGCAAAGATCTTTCTGTTTGTCATAATGTCTCCTTTTTTACCAGTATATCACTGTAGCAGGGAAAAACAATCCGATTGCAAACCTATCAGTGCTGATGTGCAGGGGCAGTTGGTGCTGTTGTTCCTTCTGTCTTGCCGTGGCTGTGGCCCATCGGACCCATTGCATCCATATGAAGTTTTTCGACATAATGGGTGAAATCGACATAGGCAGCAACAAATTTTCTGCCGTATTCAACACCGTGGTCTGCATGCTTTTTCGTCTCTGCTGCATGAGCAAAGCGCTCACGGATGCCTTTTTCTGCAGCATCAGTCACAAGTTTCACGAGTTGGTCAACAGACCCTGTCTCTAATGCCTTGTCAGCTGCTGCAACAGATGGCTCCACTGCCTCACCTGGCTTCAGGCCGGTATAAGGCGCGCCTTCGCCTGCACGGTGGATGCGCACAAGGGTTTCGAAGAAGTACATGTCAGCAAGCTCTTTAGCCTCTTTGGACTGCTTCCTCACTGCAAGAGTCTTATCAAACTGAGCCCTGATCTCTTTTTCATCTTCCTTCCGCACCCATTTAAGGATTTGGCTTATAGCGCCTTTTTCGAGGGCCTGTTTTGCTGTAATTACAACAGGACCGTCGAGAGTATCGCAGTGTGCTCCTGCTATACCGGGCATCAAGTGCATTCCCATAACAACTGCCAAACCGAAAATGATCCTGAGAATATTCTGCTTCTTCATCTGCTTCTCCTTTGTTTTTCTATGGAATTCACATTCATGAATTAACATAACACCTTGAGGGACTTATTATTATGATCTGCGTCATGCAGGCAGCCGGTTAACCACATTGTCTGGTGTCTGGATCTCCTGCAGCATACCGGATCTGCAGACCTGCTACCACCATCGCCAGAGTGAGATAATGAACACGATTGAGAAGATCAGGACAAGATTCATATAGGCAAAGAAATAAAATATTATTATATGCGGCGGTTTTTTTATTTCCTTTTCTCTGAGCAGTTTCCCTGCCGCAGGCATGCCAAGCACCTTTCCCTCTCCGTGAGGCGCTGTTTTCAGAATATTCGTGAGATCACTGCCCGCAGGATGCTTTTTAAAATGGCTGCCTTCACGCCAGAGTTTACTGCCGGTCACATCATAAATGATGCCATTGAATGCTATATATGCAGGCCGTCCATCCTTGCCGTCATATTGGGACAGTTCGTCAGAGGTCATATCTCCCGCACGCTGGAGGATACCCTGTTCCCTTTTTTTTCTCAATTTTGGACCGACAACAAAGGTGACAAATACCGCTGTTGATACCATTATGAGAAAGAGGACTATCTTTATGGAAAGGAGAATACCGAACCTTGTATGAAAGAGCATATGCCAGGTCGGCACCCGGGAGATGGACAGAAGCGTACCGGTTACTGCCATGACGACTATTGAGGCCCATCCCAGCCGGAGTTCCCCCTTTGGAAGACCTCCAGCAGCATAGGCAGGTTTCAGGACAATATGAACATAGAGAATGGTTCCGAACCAGATAATTGCGGTAATTGTATGTAAATAACCGACAATGAACCGGACAATGCGCTGTGCCGGATTGAGTTCCCTGTACTGGCCCCTGATCCTGAGATTGTCCCTGAAAACTTCGCCCTCTTTGGTAAGCTTTCCCCCGCCTGTGGGGTCTATATGGCAGTCACTGCATATCTTGCCTGTCTGTGATGCATACTCTGTTGTGCAGAAACCGTATGCAGGGAAAAACAGCACAGCAAAAACCAGTAATACAATTGCCTTGAAGGATAATCTCATATCCATATAGCTCCCTTCCATAACAGATAAATTATAAACCGCAAGACCATTATCTCATCCTTTTTCTGAATCGCATAGAGCTTACGGTTATGACCAGGATCCCCAGCATAAACAGAGACAGGATCTGCGGCCATAGCACTGCAAGACCGCTGTTTTTCAGGAATATGCCTCTTATGATCACAAGGAAATACCTGAGCGGGTTGAGGTATGTGCCGTACTGGATCACCTCAGGCATGTTCTCTATCGGGAACATGAAGCCCGAAAGAAGCACGGCAGGCACATAGAAGAGGAAGGTTGCCATCAGGGCCTGCTGCTGGGTTCTGGCTATGGTCGATATGAAGAGGCCCATGCCAAGAACAGACAGAAGATAGATCGCTGTTGAGGCAAAAAGCAGCAGAAAAGACCCTTTCATCGGTATATCAAATTTCAGGAGTGCTATGGCTGTGACAAGCAGCATTTCAAAGAAGCCGATCAAGGCAAAGGGTATGGTTTTGCCCAAAATAAACTCAACAGGCCTGATAGGTGTGACCATAAGCTGCTCCATGGTGCCAATCTCGCGCTCCCGCACAACAGCCATTGATGTAAGGAGCAGACATGTGAGCATTATTACAAAGGCGATCACGCCCGGCACATTATAATTCTTGCTCCTCAGTTCCGGGTTATACCAGGCCCTTTCCCTGAGCTCAACACCAAACGGACTGACGGCAATGCGCCCTGTCCCGAGGTCTTTTGCATATTTTGTGATGATCCTGTTTGCATAGTCCATGGCAACTGTTGCAGTGTTGGAGTCTGTGCCGTCAAGCAGGACCTGCACTGCAGCCTGATTTCCTCTTTTGAGGTCAGATGAAAAGCCATGATTGATCTGGACTGCAACGGTTATCTCTCCCCTGTCCATGAGGCCCTGAATCTCAAATGGAGAACTGACATGATAGCCGATTCTGAAGTACCCTGAGGCCTCAAGTCTGCGAAAGAGCTCCCTGCTTTCCGAAGATCTGTCCAGGTCATACACAGCGGTTGAGATATCCTTTACATCGGTCGTGACCGCATACCCAAAGACAATGAGCTGCATGACAGGTATGACAAAGATGATAGCCTTCATCCTCCTGTCCCTGAACAGCTGGATGAATTCCTTGATCACTACATGCCGTATCCGCTTTATCATGGCTCAGGCAATCCTCTTTTTGAATTTCATGTTTGCCATCCCAAAGACTATCAGCCCGAAAATTGCGAGAAGAACCGTCTCAGTAATCAGCAGGTTGAGGGTACTGCCTTTAAGGAATATGCCCTTCAGTATTGTCACAAAATATCTGGCAGGGATGATATGTGTTATAAACTGGAGAGCTGCGGGCATATTTGAGATCGCATACATAAATCCTGACAGAAGGAAGGCCGGCAGAAACGTGACCACCATGGATATCTGGCTTGCCACAAGCTGGGATTTTGCAACAGTGGAGATCAGAATGCCAAGGCTGAGCCCGCCAAAGAGGAAGATGCCCGAAAGTATCATAAGCAGGAATATATTGCCTTTGAGCGGCACATTAAAGAGAAAAAGGGCCAAAAGCACAGAGAGGATAATATCAATGAACCCGATCGTAAAATATGGCAGGAGTTTGCCGAGTATAAGCTCATGCGCCTTTATGGGCGTTGCTATGAGCTGCTCCATGGTCCCGCGCTCCCACTCCCTTGCAATGGTTAGCGATGTGAGAAGGGCGGCTATCACTGCCATAATAACTGCAATCAGACCAGGGATGATAAAAACCCGTGATTTGAGCTCTGGATTGTACCAGACCCTTATTCGCGGATCAATAAGCTGTTGTCCCTTTCCTCTGCTGACCTTCCGTGAAAACTTCTCTACCGCGGCTGAAATATATCCCAAGCCGATCGTTGCAGTGTTTGAATCGCTGCCGTCAACAATCACCTGCAGCTGAACATCCCTGCCTCTTGCCATGCTTTCGGAAAAATCTGCGGGTATTGCTATTGCCGCAAGCGCCTTGCCTGAATCAAGATATCGGTCAAGGTCTTTCTGGTCAGTAACGTAGTCAACGATCTTAAAATATCCTGAGGCGCTGATGCCTGCAATCAGTTCCCTGCTCAGGCTGCTCCTGTCAAGGTCATGGATAACGGTCTTTAGGTTGTTCACATCAAGGGTTATTGCATAGCCGAAGATAAAAAGCAGCATTACGGGCATAAGAAAGGCCATTGCAAGACTGAGCGGGTCACGCCATATCTGGATGAACTCCTTTTTTGCGATTGCTTTGATCCTGACAAGTTTCATCTCATGCTGCCTCTATCAGACTCACAAAGACATCTTCGAGCGACGGCACAATTCTCTCGACCCTTTCAGTCCTGATGCCTGCCTCTCCAAGGACTTCCCTGATCCTCGGCATTGCCTTTTCCATATTGTCAACAGTCGCATGAAGAAGGCTGCCGAAGATCGCTGTCTCTATCCCGCTTCTGTTGAGCGTCTCCATTGCCTCAACAACCCTGTCTGTCTCTATCTCAAGGACATAGCTTGTCATATACTTCTGTTTCAGGTCATTGGGGGTGCCCTCAGCTATTACTCTGCCGCGATAAATAAGCGCAAGACGGTTGCAGTAATCCGCCTCATCCATGTAGTGGGTGGTAACAAATACTGTTGTGCCGGCCTTTGACATTTCGTTTATAAGGTTCCAGAAGTTGCGGCGGGATATGGGATCAACCCCTGAGGTCGGCTCATCAAGAAAGACAAGGGGGGGCGCATGAAGGATAGCACAGCCGAGCGCAAGTCGCTGTTTGAAGCCTCCCGGCAGGTCCCTCGTGACAGTCTTTCTCCTGTCAAGAAGCCCTGCCATATCAAGGGCCCACTCTTTTCTTTCAATCTTTTTTGTCTGACTGACGCCATAGATACCGCTGAAAAAATCGATATTTTGCTCTACACTGAGGTCGTCATACAGGGAGAACTTCTGGGACATGTACCCAATCTTCTTTTTTATCTCTTCCGACTCCTTCATGATGTCAAGGCCGTTGACAGTGCCGTTTCCGGATGTGGGCAGAAGCAGCCCGCAGAGCATCTTTATGGTTGTTGACTTGCCGGCCCCATTCGGGCCTAAAAACCCGAATATCTCGCCTTTTTTAATACTCAGGTCTATTGCATCCACTGCCGTAAAATCTCCAAACAGTTTTGACAATCCCCGAACCTTTACGGCAAGTGTGCCCGGGCTCATTGTCTTTCCACCCGGGAGATGAATATGTCTTCGATGGACGGCAGGATCTCCCTGTGGCCCCTTATTGTTATTCCGGAACGGCCCAGTTCGATGATGATATCATCCATCAGTTCGCGGCTGTTGACGGCAACATGCAGTTTATTGCCGTACAGGCTTGCGCTGTGTACGCCTTTGACTGTCTTTATTATTTCGGCGGCCTTTCGCGCCTCATCCGACCACATCTCGAACATCGGCAGGCCCAGAGATCTCTTGATCGCCGCAGGATTGTCGTCCATCAGTATGCTGCCTTTATTCATGAGACAGACCCGTGTGCAGCGTTCTGCCTCGTCAAGGTAGGAAGTTGAGGCAAATATCGTCACACCTTCCTTCAGCAGATCATACAGTATCTTCCAGAAATCCCTGCGCGAAACCGGATCAACACCGTTTGTCGGCTCATCAAGAAAGAGAACTTCAGGAGTGTGTATAAGTGTGCATGCGAGGCCGAGCTTCTGCTTCATGCCGCCCGAAAGCCTTCCTGCCAGCCTGTCTTGGAAGGGAGTCAGATTGCTGAAACCCAACAGACTTTCGATCCGCAGCGGCCTTTCCTTTTTCGGCACATCATAAAGATCAGCATAGAACAGAATGTTTTCGATTACGGTGAGGTCTTCATAAAGACCGAACCTCTGTGACATGTAGCCTATCTTCTCCTTGACCGTCTCGCCTTCACTGATGACCGAATGACCGGCGACCCAAGCCTCTCCTTTGGTCGGCTCCATTATGGCGGAAAGCATCCTTATGGCGGTGGTCTTGCCTGCTCCGTCAGGACCGACGAGACCGAACAGCTCGCCTTTTCTTATTTCAAGATTCAGGCCATCTACGGCAATAGTATCGCCAAAGGTTTTTGTCAGCCCGGATGTCTTTATGGCAGGGATGATGTTATTTGAGATATATCGTGACATCAGCCGGCATGCCTGGCTTGAGCTCATCATTCATATTTTTTACGCTGACCTTCACACCAAAGACGAGTTTTACCCTCTCCTCCCTGGTCTGGACATTCTTGGGAGTAAATTCAGCTTCTGATGAGATAAACGTGACCACGCCTTCGTATTTCTTGCCAGGATAGGAATCGGTGGTGATCTCAGCCTTCTGGCCGAGCCTCACGAGTCCGAGCTTATCTTCTTTCACATATATCTTTATCCACGGATGTTGCAGATCGCCGATCGTATAGATCGCAATGCCTGGCAAGGCTATTTCTCCCTTCTCTGCGTTTTTTTGCAGGACGATACCTGACAGAGGAGCTGTCAGCACTGTCTCTTTCAGCCTTTCCTCTGATACTTTTACTGCTGCCTCGGCCTGATGCACGCGGCTCCCGGCAGCCTGAATCTCTTCCCTGCGCGGCCCTTCTTTAAGCAGGCTCAGGGCTTCGAGCGCCTTCTGATGCTGGGCTGTTGCAACATCACGGCTTTTCTTCATGGCATCACGCTGCTCTGCGGCAACCACACCCTTTTCGTAAAGGCTGGAATACCGCTCATAATCACTTTTGGCCTTTATCAGCTCTGCCTCGGCATTGGCAACCTGGGCCTTTGCCTGTGTAAGCTCCTGGGGCCGCGAGCCTGCCTTAAGTTCATTAAGCCTTGTGCGCGTTTCGTTCAGTAAGGCCCTGCTCTGGTCAGCCTGGCCCTCGATCTCTGCACTGTCGAGCAGGGCAAGGCTTTCTCCCTTTGCGACTATCTGCCCTTCGTCCTTATAGAGCGCGGCGATCCTTCCGCCATATTTGAACCCAAGATCAGCCTCAGTTACTTCAATATTGCCTGAAAGAATAATATCTTTCCCATTCCTGTTTCCCTGACGGTTTAACAGAAAAACGACGAAGCCTATTATGATAAGTGCACCTATAATGAGCAGTCTTTTTTTCATCTTAACTCTCCGGGAGAATCAGCTACAAGATTATTATTCGGTTTTTACGCAGGCCTCAAAGTTTCTCCAGAGTTTCATACCTTCATCGACAAGATGGAGAGAAAATCCGCTCAAGGACCACCTGAGGATCGTGATCTGCACCATGCCGATGAGCATGAACGCAGCAGCCTTGGGCTGAACAGTCTTTTTAATGAATCCGTCACGCTGCCCCTGCCTGATGAACGTCTCCAGCTCTGCAGCATAGGCAGTGATAGAGGTGAGGAGCTTCTCCTTCAATTTCTCGTTGCCGCTATGCAGCTCCTCGGAGAAGACCAGCCTCGGAATGCCCTCATTTTTTTCTACATAATCAAGGTGAAGGGTAAATATCCTCTTGAGCTTGACCAGCGCAGGGTCGGCAGACCTGATTCTGAATACGTTTTGAAGGTTTCTGCTCAGCCCAACGGCGATCTTATCAACAGTCAGTTCAAGGATCTCATCCTTTGACCTGAAATGGCGGTAGAGATTCGCCTCAGAGATTCCGGCCTCTTGTGCCAGCAGAGCGGTGGTGAGGCCACTTGCACCTTTCTGGCCTATGATCCTGAGCGCAGCATTCGCGATCTGATCGCGCCTGATGTCGGTACTGACCTTGCCTGTATTCTTTATCATGTCCCGTCCCTTAAAGTAAGTATTCACTTACATTATAAATTGCACGGTTTCGCCTGTCAAGGTCTTAAGCGGCAAAAACGGGTTAAACGCGGCCGATTCTCGGCTGAGGCCCTGGGAGCAGGGCTACTTACCAAAGGGGCAGACAGGATACCGGCAGATCTCGCAGTTCATGCAGAGGCCGCCATGGCCGAGCTCTGCGAGCTCTTTTCTGCCTATCTTTTCTCCTGCGAGCACCCGGGGAAGCATGAGATCAAAGATCGTGGTCTTATGATACATGCCGCAGGCAGGAATCCCTAAGACGGGGATAATAATAGGATCTTGGGTCATGGGCCCAGGGTCATGGGAAACATTTCTTTCTTGCCCCTTGCCCCTTGCCTCTTGCCCCTGTTGTATATAAGCCACCAGGAACATTGCCCCGGGCAGTACTGCCGAGCCATACGTGATATCTGCTGCGCCGAGGTTCCGAATAGCAAAACGCGTCACATCATCAGGATCAACTGACATGCCGCCGGTAGTTATCAGCAGGTCGCAGCCTGCAGCGATCAGTTCCCTGAGCCTTGCTTCTATATATGTTTCATCATCGGGTGCAAAGTACATGCCTCTGACCTCGCCGCCGGATTCCTCTATCTTTTTCTTTATGACAGGCCCAAAGGCATCCTGAATCCTGCCATAATAGACTTCATTACCGGTTATCACAACGCCCGCCTTAGGCTTTCTGATCTCCTTTACTTCAATTATCTTATGCCCGGTCTTCGCAATAGAAACGGCACGCTCAATCACCTCTTTTTTTACCACCAGAGGGATCGCCCTTGTGCCCGCAACAATCCGACCCTCCTGTACCATTGTATTATTATGAAGAGTAGCACACATAATATCTCCGAGCATGTTGACATCACATAGCATCTCTTTATTTATTTTAAGAAGTCCTGACCTTTCAGCAATAATATTGATCTTTCCTTCTTTAGGCTCTCCCTGGACCTTTACCCCCTCCCCCATAAGTGCATCAGCCAAGACATGGGCAGCCTCGTCTTCATGCATCTCGTCTTCCTTGACATCTAAAACAAAGAGGTGTTCCTTGCCAAGTCTCTGCAGGTGGCTGACATCTTCCGGTTTAATGACATGGCCCTTCCTGAACGCACACCCCTTGAACTGGCCAGGTGTTATCTCGGTGATGTCGTGGGCAAGGACTGTGCCGACAGCATCGGTTACAGAAATAGTTCTTGCACTTGATTTTGGATTGCTTGCATGGATTTCACACATGGCTGCCCCCTTGAAAAATCATTTTGAACCTCTTGTCCACAAATTCGTTGATACCTGCTTCCATTGACCGGTATTTTTTCAGAAAATCCCTTGCAGCAGGAGTCAGGACAGCGCCGCCGCCGTTCTTGCCGCCTGCCTGTCTCTCCACAAGTTTAATGCCGAGCCTCTCTTCCATATTCTTGATGTAGTTCCAGGCCTTGCGGTACGAGATATGTATCTCCTTTGCTGCCTGGTTGATCGATCCATAGGAATCTATTGCCTCAAGCAGGAATCTCCTGCCGCGGCCAAACACAGGATCACCGTCAACCTCGATCCAGATCTTGGAACGGATATCAATGTCGTTATGCTTTTTTTGCATAACGGTCTCCGTGAAAAATCCCGTAATAACCACCTGAAGCGCAAGGACGGCAGAGAGCCTTGCCGTCGACACGGACTTCACGCATGTCCTGCACCTGCTCACCGCAGGCATTGCATCTGACCCGGCTAAGCGGCCTTCCCGGCATGTCTTCAGGACTAAGTGCCACTTCCACCTCACTCACCTCAAAGAGGTCCTCGTCAGACATGACTTTATATGCCTCAAGCTGTGCCTCATATTTATTTTCGATTGCAGGGAACAGGCCCTTTGCTGTCTGGCGTGATTCCTCTTTTGCGAGGACCCTTACTGCCTTGCCTGTTTTGAGGTTAAGAAAGGTCGCCGCCATCTTGCCATAGTCCATGAACTTCATGGTCCGGTGTCCAAGACTGCATCCGGTCACAGACTGGACAGCATCAGTCGCACAGCGGTCCATCTCCACAAAGACTATGATATTCTTCCTGTCTTTTCCCCTGGGGTCTTCAATGCCTGCCTCTTTCAAGCCGAGTATGGACATCTTCACCCCAAGCACCTGGCCGGGACAGAGATGTCCGTGAATCCTTGAGGATTCTTCAAGAAGACGTTCGAAATCTGAAAGGTTGGCAATCATTGTTTAAAATCTACCACAAAATAATGTTAATGGCATGTAAATTTTGGGGCTGGAGGGCGCTATTGGCCATGACAGGAGACCTCATCAGCAGTGTCAGCCCTGCATAAATTTTTATTGCATGTTTCGTATTCAAAGTAATGCTCACCTGAATAGCCGCGCAACAGGGCTATGGCATTGTTAAAGCAAAAGTCCCTGCATAATGCACAGCCGTTGCACATTGAGGAGTTAAACAAAAGCCCTGGCTCCGGCTCAACGCGCTTGCTCTTCAGCGCTCCGGTTGGACACATGCCAATACAGGAATAACAGTTGTCGCACGTAGCATCAACCTGAACAGAAAAAGCGTACTCCTGCAGTATCCTTGCTGAAAATTCCTTATCAGCAGTTTTTCTGAGAACTGCATTCAGTATAGTCCTTTTCACCGGCAGTTTTTTCTGTGAGTAGGCTTGGACTGCTATGCCGGAATTGTCCTCAAAAAGACCGGAGGCCCCGATAAAGGCCATATTCTTTACAGCGCTGAAAAAACCTCTGCGGTCGTAGTTTATCTCCTCAAACTTCAGGTCAGTCCTCCTTTCGATCAGGACAGCTTTTTCAGCAACATCAATACCGGTCGTCTCTCTTATGTCTTCAACCCGCGCTTTGAGCGTATCAGCAACAAATGAATTATTACATCCTGCGCAAGACGTGAGGTTCAACTGTAGCGGCTTATCCATAAAAGCATTAATGGCAATAAGGTGCTCATCTGAAAGAGAGCCGAGACATACAGTTCTTTCATGCGCCTCTGCTTCTGCAACCATTCTGCAACCAAGCACAGGATAAGGAATTGAATTTTGAGACTTTCTCAATTGCGAAAGAATACTGAAGAAGTCGCCCTCTTTTATATCAAAGCAATCCGTTGGGCATTCGGAAACACAGACCATGCAAAGGGTGCATTTTTTTGCATCGATCACTATTTCATCGTTAACAGTTATAGCCCCCGAATGGCAGTTGGAAATACATACTGGACAGTTGTTTTGGTCAAAGCGCATGCGCATACAACGCGACCGGTCAATAGTTATCGGAAGGTCTGCGGCGCCCAGAGCCCTGTCTATCAGTTTGTCTTTAAACACTATATTGCTGCAGTTGCCTTCAGTTCTTCGGGAAGGCTGCTCCGGATGTCGCTTCTATATAGTAAAGCAGAAAGGCAGCCGGCAAGAGCCCGGTAAAAGGCGGTCTCAGCGCCCTCCATCATCTTACCCGCAAATTTATCAGCCCAGGGGCGCAGAAACTTATTTATGAAAAACTCCTGCGATTCCAAAGCAGCAGCGGCTGCAGTCATATCTGGCAATTCGAGCGCCTCAATTTCTTTGTAAGCAAGGTAATACATAAATTC
This sequence comes from Nitrospirota bacterium, assembly GCA_016217675.1. Lineage (GTDB taxonomy): Bacteria > Nitrospirota > Thermodesulfovibrionia > Thermodesulfovibrionales > UBA6898 > UBA6898. Next base: position 1,700 of record JACRHC010000038.1, on the reverse strand, counting down.
AAGCTCTACGGCAATATGATCGGGCATTTCTTTGAAGTCGCCGTCCATAACAAGGCCATGAGAGTTGTAGAAAGCAATAACAGCCATTGTGGAATCACCCATTACGCAGCGATCTTTGTCAAGGTACACTGAGCCGTAGGGAGCAGCTAAAAGACCTGTAGGGCCCACAAAAAGCCTTGAATAATCAACAAGAAGCTCCTCATCCGAATGCAAGGGAAGCAGTTTAATCATCTCTTCAGCATAGTCAACGGCGCCAGGGCAGATCATTTTCAGCGATCCTGCAAGGTTATGCAATAAGCCTTCCTCAAACATGTCCCTTTGCGGCTCATAAAAACATGCCGCCAACAGTCTGAAGCTGTCAGCCCTTAATTTTTCCCGGGAAACAAATGTTTGAATATCCACGTTTACCTCACTTCGCAACGAATTATGACCATAAGAAAATCGGAGTGAGAAGGCGCCTTGACCCCTCACTCCGTCAGCATACGACCTTGCACTATTTTTTCGATTTCACAGTCGCAGCAGCCATGATAGTGCCGCCCTTGAAGTTCCGGATGTAATAAACATTGGGCTTTGTGCCCTTCTCGCCAGCCTTCAAAAGCTCGCCCTTGTTGTTTTTGAGCTGCACGGCTTTGTGTGCTTTCAATGCCTTGCTCGGCTCGCTGTTCGGGTCAGAAAGGTCTCCGAAAATCCTCGCACCTGCCGGGCATGAAACCACACAGTATGGGAGTTCGCCCTTCTTGACCCTATGCTCGCAGAAGATGCACTTTTCGGATATCCCGCTTCTTCTCACATCTTGATACTCAGGATGTTTGTACAGGGTGCGGTGCGGCGGAATATCTCCCGCAGCTTTGGATACTTCCGCACCCGAAGAGGTGCAGCCAGGGATGAGTTCCCTGGCATCCTTGTAAAACGGATGGACCGTGCCACCGTGGGCGTTGAAACTAAGAACGCTATACGCAACCTTGTCCTTCACGGCATCGGGCGTGCTGTAGGGGCATGCCCTTTGGCAATTCTGACAACCTATGCACCGCTCGTCGCTGTGCATGGTAATGCCGTCAGGCGTCTTGAACATGGCCTTGGGCTTTACCGGGCAGGCCTTTACGCACGGGGCATCGGTGCAGTGATTGCAGAGAGTAGGCATTGCCGTGAACTTCGTATCAGGGAACTTACCCTCCTCCTTCATGATAAAGTCGGCCCAGTTAAAGGTCTGTCCGTCGGCCCTGTCCTGGGTATTATTTTCTGTCTTGCAGGCTAACGCGCATGCGCCGCAACCCACACATTTCTGCAGATCTATGACCATTCCGTATTTAGGCATTTATCATTTCCTCCTTTCTTATATCTTTTCGATCTTTACGCCGGTAAATCCGCCGTTTCTTGCCGTAGCGCCGCTGAGGCGATCAAAATCGGACGGCATAAGTTCGTTGTTGTTTCCGCCACGCGCTGTCTTGCCGTACTCCCTGGCGGCAACGCGACCATAGGCCCAGTGACCCTGACCGTAGCACTTTGCCACGGTTCCGGGACGCACACCTTCCCAGAGACGGGCGTTGCAGGTGATAGAACCGTTGGTGGATGTCAGCCTGATCTTGTCGCCATCCTTGATCCCCAGCTTCTTTGCGTCAACCGGGTTAATCTTGGCCACGTCTTCCCAGCTTACGTCCCCTACATCAACCTTCTTGAACTCCTGATACCAGGTCGTGTTC
>JACRHC010000037.1 GCA_016217675.1 Nitrospirota bacterium | reverse complement strand
TTCTGCTCTCTCATGGCTGCCTCAAGATCAGGCCAGGGAGAAAAGACACGTTCAGCAGAAGCATACGCAAGCTCATTGATTACTGCATACAGGATCTTGAGCCCGAGGTGGGACATGCCCACATCATAGATATCCGGGAATGTTAGGGCTACGGATAGGGGGGCTTTTTTATGGACAGAGTTGTACTCACTGTTTATGTACCTGCCCGGTTTCTGAAAATGCAAAAGATTCACCCATAACGATAGCACTGGTGCAACGGCTTTGGCAAGGCAGGGGTTTCCTGTGCGCCTTGACTTCACTTTATGGTTACAGTTTTAATAACTTCATGAAAATAATAAGAATACTTTCAGTTCTGTCCTTGCTGCTGCTTCTGTTTGCATGCTCAAAGTCTGCGGTAAAGCCTGCTGCCCCTGAGGAATTTAATGCTGAACGTTCCTTTGAAAAGGCGAACAAGCTTATTGATACTAAAGATTATGATGAAGCCAGGGCGCTGCTGCTCGAAATAAAAAACCGGGACCTTACCAAGAAATTTGCGCCTCTTGCACAGCTCAGGATAGCAGATGCCTATGTCAAGGAAGGTGAGTCCGAGCTGGCAGTCGCTGAATACCGCCGGTTCCTTGAAATCTATCCTGACCACCAGCATGCAGCCTATGCCCAGTATCAGGTTGCCATGGTCTATTTTGGCCAGATCGAAGGCCCTGAAAGAGGCTATGGCGGTGCTGCAAAGGCCCTTGCCGAATTCGAAAAACTGAAAAAGGATTTTCCGCGGAATCCATACAAAGATCTTATCGATATTCGGATCGAGAAATGCAGGACTGTAATGGCTGACTATGAATATCTTGTCGGAGAATTCTATCTGAGCAAGAAATCGTATGGCGCTGCCATTGACCGCTTTGAAATCCTGATGAAGAAATTCCCTGACTACAAAAAAGAAGACACTGTTCTGCTCAAGCTTGGCATAGCGTACAAAGCTGCCGGCCAAAAAGAAAAGGCCGAGTCATATCTGAACAGTCTTCTTGAGAAATATCCAAACAGCCCCCTATCAAAGGAAGCAAAAAAAGAACTCGCCTCCCTGGCAAAAGACGAGAAGAAGAAATAGCCGTATTCTGATTTTTGTGAACTACTATCCTGCGTTTCTCAATCTCGATCAAAAAAAAGCGGTTGTCGTAGGGGGTGGCAGCATAGCCGAAAGAAAGGTCCTCTCGCTTCTGAAGGCCGGCGCTGCGGTAACAGTCGTCAGTCCCGCAATTACTGCCCGGCTCCTTAAAGAAAAATCAAAGAAAAGCATAAGGCATATCGCACGCTGTTATCGGAAAGGCGACCTCCGGGGGAGCGTCCTTGTTATTGCTGCCACAGACGATCCTTCTGTTAATACGCAGGTCGCAAAGGATGCACCTTCTCTTGTAAATGTCGTTGACCTGCCAAAAGCCTGTTCTTTTATTGCCCCGTCGGTCATTAGACGGGGACCCTTGACGATTGCGGTCTCAACAGGAGGGATAAGTCCGGCCTTTTCCAGGACACTAAGAAAAGAGCTCGAAAAGATCTATGGCCCGGAGATCGGCAAATACCTCAATTTTGTGGGCAGCGCAAGAAAAAAAGCGCTCGATGGAATCAGCGACAGGAAGAAACGGGAAGGTTTCCTGAAGGACCTTGCCTCAGACAGGACCTTGCAGGATCTTCGCACAGAGGGCTTCAAAGTGGTCAGAAAAGCCGTCGAAAGAAAGCTTGCCAGCTTAATCTGAAACCTCCCGTGGCATCATCTATGCCCACCTTGTACCCTGCGCCGGTTTTCAGAGTATCGGCGATTTTTTTAGTATCAGAGGCCCTTGCCGATTTTCGGATTTGGGCTTATGCCTTGAATATTTGGAGGCCACAAGATAGAATTAATCACCATGAAAATAATAAGCAAGAGCAGCGACCTCTCAGCATTTCTCAAAAAACTGCAGTCCCGCAATGTTTCAGTAAGCAGTTCTGTGCTGCGCACTGTCGAGACGATCATCACTGATGTACGTAAGAACGGTGACAAGGCTGTCCTGAAATATACCCGCCGGTTTGATGACAAAAAAGCCTCCCGGTTGCAGGTGAGCGCAGCAGAGATCAGGAGGGCCGCAGGAAAAGCTGACCCAAAGATCATCAAGGCATTCGAGGTTTCGGCAAAGCGGATCAGAAGGTTCCACGAGATGCAGAAGGAGCATTCCTGGTCCTTCACTGAAGGCGACACGATCCTTGGCCAGGCCATTCGGCCCCTGAAAAGGATAGGCGCCTATATCCCAGGAGGTAAAGCCGCATATCCCTCAACCGTTCTTATGAATGTCATACCTGCCCAGGTCGCCGGTGTTGCTGAAATAGCACTCTCTGTTCCTGCGCCTGACGGGCTGATGAACCCCTATGTCATGGCTGCAATTGAAATGTTGGGCGTTAAAGAAGTATACAGAGTTGGCGGAGCCCAGGCCGTAGCAGCCTTTGCTTACGGGACAAAGAGCATTAAGAAGGTGGACAAGATCGTTGGCCCAGGCAATATTTTTGTTGCAACAGCAAAAAAAATGGTCTTCGGAATCGTTGATATCGATATGATTGCCGGCCCCAGTGAGATTCTGATCATAGCCGACAGCGCAACCAACCCGGTTTTCGCTGCAGCAGACATGCTGAGTCAGGCAGAGCATGACGAACTTGCATCTGCAATCCTGATCACAGACTCCCGGGTGCTGGCCGAGGCTGCAGCCAAAGAGATTATGCTTCAGCTCGGCAAGCTGAAGAGAAAAAAGATCGCAAAGACTTCGCTCGCAAACTATGGAGCCATTATTCTCACAAAAAATATCCGCGATGCGGTGACGCTCTCAAACACCATAGCACCTGAGCATCTTGAGGTCATGACCAAGAAGCCGATTGACATTGTGCCCCTGATCGAAAATGCAGGAGCCATGTTCCTTGGCCCCTGGAGCCCTGAGGCATTGGGTGACTACTCGGCCGGTCCTAACCATACGCTTCCGACGGGTGGGACAGCGCGCTTCTCATCGCCTCTTGGTGTATATGATTTTTATAAACGGTCGAGCGTGCTCGGCTTTACCAAAGAAGGATTTCTTCGTCTTTCCAGGGTAGTAGAAGCTATAGCAGACACAGAAGGGCTTGAGGCACATGGAAATACTGTACGCGTAAGAAAAGAACAACTCTCAAAAAAAGGCATTCATTAATATATTCAGAAGGGAAGAAGGAATGAAACAAACCAGGAAGATTCTCCGGCTTGGGCTGCCTAAGGGAAGCCTGCAGGAAGCAACATTAAAGCTGTTCAGAAAGGCAGGATATCATGTGACCGTGTCCGGCCGTTCTTACTATCCGATATTTGACGATATGGAGATAGAGTCCATGCTTATCAGGGCACAGGAGATGGCCCGGTACGTTGAAAACGGCATTATTGACTGCGGCCTCACAGGATATGACTGGATCATGGAGCAGAACGCTGACATCAGGGAAGTCGCTGAGTTGACCTATGCAAAAGAAGGACTGAAACCGGTCCGCTGGGTCGTTGCGGTTCCGAATGATTCAAAGATCAAAACCATAAAAGACCTGAACGGCAAAAGAATAGCAACTGAACTTGTAGGGTTCACAAAGCGATTTCTGAAGGCAAACAAGATCAAGGCAGAGGTGGATTTTTCCTGGGGAGCCACGGAAGTGAAACCCCCTCATCTCGCTGATGCGATCGTCGAGCTGACAGAAACAGGTTCCTCACTCCGTGCAAACAACCTCAGGATTGTCGAAACCATCCTCCAGTCAAGCACGCGGTTCATCTCCAATAAAAAGGCATGGCAGGACAGATGGAAACAGCAGAAGATGGAAAATCTGGTCATGCTCCTGAAAGGTGCTCTTGCAGCAGAAGAAAAGGTCGGCATGAAGATGAACGTCAAGCAGGCTGATCTGAAGCGCCTGCTGGCTATTTTGCCGGCAATGCACTCTCCAACCATATCTGCCCTTTCGGACAAAGAGTGGTATGACCTTGACGTTGTCCTGGATGAAAAACAGGTTCGTGAATTAATACCGAAGCTGAAGAAGGCCGGCGCTTCAGGCATTGTTGAATATCAGCTGAACAAGGTAATACCGTAGGTTCTGCTACAAGCATTCAGTTGCGGTTTGAATCCCCTCCATTGTAGGAGGAGGGGTTGGGGAGGTTTAGACAATTAAATCAATACCCCTCCATCCCTCCCCTTGGAAAGGGGAGGATTATTGCGCCCATATCTGAAAGAATACGTCTCTTACCCTGCCTTTTGCTTTGCTCTTCGCCTTTGCCGCTATTCAGATTTTCTGTCCGTAAGTGCTGCTATACCGGGGAGTTCCTTGCCCTCAAGAAGCTGCAGAGATGCACCGCCGCCCGTTGAGATAAAAGAAAGCGCATTGGTCACACCAGCCCTGTGTACTGCAAGGTCAGTGTCTCCGCCGCCCACAATCGTCAGGGCATAGGCATCGGCCACAGCATTCGCTATAGAATAGGTTCCCCGTGAAAAGGCATCTACTTCAAAGACGCCCATCGGACCGTTCCAGAGGATCGTCTTTGCGTTCTCCAGGGCCTCTGAGAAGAGCTTTACGGTAGCAGGCCCAATATCGAGCGCCCTCCATCCCTTCGGAATCTCAAGCGTAGGCACAATCTTTGTCTCTGCTCCCGGCTCAAGGCTCTGTGCAATAACACAGTCAACCGGCAGATAGAACTTGATGCCTGCTGACTTGAGCTGTTTCCTGATCCTCTGGGCTGTCTCGATCATCTCTGTCTCAACCAGCGAGTCGCCGACTTCATCGCCCATTGCCTTGATGAAGGTAAAGGCCATGCCTCCGCCCACGATGACCTTGTCCACCTTGTTTTCGAGATGCTCGAGCACGCCTTTCTTTCCCGAGACCTTTGCGCCTCCGAGAATCGCAACAAATGGCCTGATCGGATTGTCCACGACTCCCTTAAGATACTCGATCTCCTTTTTCATCAGAAAACCGGCAGCTGAGGTAAGGAACTTCGTAATTCCTACCGTAGACGCATGGGCCCGATGAGCTGCGCCAAAGGCATCATTGATGAAAAAATCTGCGAGGCTTGCCAGCTTCTTCGAAAAATCCTCGTCGTTC
>JACRHC010000006.1 GCA_016217675.1 Nitrospirota bacterium | reverse complement strand
TTAGGCGATGCCGCTGTCTCTACATTTAGTGATGGTGAGATAATGGTTCAGCTTAATGAGAATGTCAGGGGGATGGATATATTTATAGTCCAGCCATCTACAAATCCTGTTAACAGGAGCATAATGGAGCTTCTTATTATGATAGACGCCTTAAAGAGGTCGTCGGCCTACAGGATTACAGCGGTTCTTCCATATTTTGGATATGCCCGACAGGACAGGAAGGTTCAGCCGAGGGTTCCGATTACAGCAAAACTGATCGCTGACCTGATTACTGCAGCAGGCGCGAACAGGGTGCTTGCAATGGACCTTCATGCAGGCCAGATACAGGGTTTTTTTAATATTCCTGTTGACCATCTATATGCAACGCCTGTTATACTTGAGTACCTTAATAAATTAGGCTTAAAAGATTTAGTTGTTGTTTCACCTGATGCAGGAGGTGTTGAAAGGGCGAGGGCATTTGCAAAGAGATTAAAATCTACGCTTGCAATTGTAGATAAAAGAAGGGACGGCCCGAATATCTCAGAGGTGATGAATATAATCGGCGAGGTAGAGAACAGGGATGCCCTTTTGCTTGATGATATGATAGATACGGCAGGGACAATAACACAGGCAGCAGAGGCCATAAAGAAAAGAGGAGGGAAACGGATACTTGCGGCGTGCACGCATGGCGTCCTGTCAGGCAAGGCCATTGAGAGGCTTAATAATTCAGTTATAGACGAGATTATTATGACGGATTCAATTCCGTTAAATGATAAATATAAAGAATGTAAAAAGAAGATAACAGTTCTTTCTGTCGCCCCGCTACTTGGCGAGGCAATAAAGCGTATACATCAGGAGGAATCAGTAAGTTCGTTATTTGTATAAATTGGCGTATGAATTGGAGGATTTATAATGCAAAGGATTGGATTAACAGCAGAGATAAGAGAGAGAGTCGGCAAAGGCGCAGCAAGGGGTATAAGACGTGAAGGGATGATCCCCGGCGTCCTTTACGGACAGGGGTCTGCCACTAATATAAGCCTTAACCCTTCAGATATTTCCAAACTTCTACACTCTGAATCAGGCGAGAATACCCTGATTAATTTAAAGCTAAAAGGCAGAGACAAAGAGGCAGAGAAGGTGGCTATTATAAGGGATTTTCAGCTTGACCCGGTTACAGGTAAATTGCTTCATACTGATCTGTTTGAGATATCTATGGATAAGCCGATCAGGATAAAGGTTCCTGTGGAGATAATAGGCGATACACCGGCAGGTGTCAAAGAAGGCGGGCTTTTACAGCATAATGCACGAGAGGTGACGATAGAGTGCCTGCCATCATTGATACCTGACCACATAAAGGTTGATGCATCAGACCTTAAAATAGGCGATGTCCTTTATGTAAGGGAGATCAAGGTATCCGAAGGCATAAAATTTCTTGATGACGGCGGGATGCCTGTTGTGTCTGTTGCTGCGCCGATATCCGAAACAAAGCTTGAGGAGCTCCTTACAGCAACACCTGCTGAGGTGAAAGAGCCGGAGGTTGCGGCAAAGGGCAAGGAGGCTGCAGCGCCTGCTGAAGAGGGCGCAAAGGTTGAAAAGGCTGAGAAACCAGAAAAGGCAGAAAAATCGGAAAAGACAACAAAGGCAGAGAAGCCTAAATAAAAAGATGGTAGCAGAAGGTGAAACTTATTGTTGGTCTCGGCAACCCAGGTAATGAGTATAAACAGACAAGGCATAACGCCGGTTTCATGGTTATTGATAAGCTTGCATCTGTTTATAATATAGCTCTTAATAAAAAAAAGTATAAGTCTTTTTTTGGAAAAGACTCTATAAATGATATAGAGGTTGTTCTTGCAAAGCCGCAGACCTTTATGAATCTAAGCGGGGATTCTGTGGTCCAGATGATTAAAGGGTTCAATCTCAGCGCTGATGACCTTATCGTCATATACGATGATATGGATATGGACATTGGGAGGATAAGGATAAGGGATAAGGGGAGTCATGGAGGCCACAGGGGGGTGAAATCCATTATAAATGCAATTGGAACAGATTCCTTTGTAAGGATTAAAATTGGGATAGGCAGGCCTCGCGCTGGTATGGATTCTTCAGATTATGTTCTTACTAATTTTAAAAAGGACGAATTGCCGATATTAAAAGAGACAATAAAGAGGGCATCAGATGCCCTTTCGTTTTTGATAAAGGGTGATACAGTTGCTGCAATGAACAGGTTTAATAAATAAATCTTATTTAATAATAAGGGAATCTTAACTTTCTGATTTATTAGAATAATTTTACTTGACAAAAAAAATAGTTTCGTTAATATTAGCAGCATTAAATTTTAAAGTGCGTAAGGGTAAGGCGGGTTTATGCGATCGAGTTGATTGGCGCCAATCTGGCAATGGTGAAGAATAAAGCCCGTGCTTACACATCGTGATAATCCCATCAAGAAAAGAGGTTAATAATATGGAAAACACAAAAATGCTTGTCTCTTTAGTTATTGCGTTTAGCATCTTTGGTCTATTTGTCGCTGCCTACCTGGCCAAGTGGGTGCTGAAGCACTCGACTGGCTCGGAGGCGATGCAACGCATTTCTAACGCCATCAAGGAAGGTGCTGAAGCTTTCCTGCGGCGGCAGAACAAGACGATCATCTTGCTGGCCGCGTTGTTTGCGGCCGTGTTGTTCGTCGGTTACGCATTCATCCGGAGCCATCGCGAGTTCGATCCGGTTGGTACCTCCATGGCTCTGGCCGGCTGGATCACGCTGTCCTTCGTCTTCGGCGCTCTCTGCTCGGTTTTCGCCGGCTATGTTGGGATGTGGGTGTCGATTCGGAGCAACATACGAACTGCTCATGCAGCGCTTTCAAGCCTAAACGACGCGCTTCGTATTGCCCTCCGCGGCGGCGCTGTTTCAGGTCTGCTCGTGGTCGCCATGAGCCTCCTGGGTGTCTCCGGTCTGTACGCGCTCGTCAACGCTATCGGTAACGTTGAGCCCACCAAGATTCCGCTTCTGATCGTTGGCTACGGCTTCGGCGCCTCCTTCGTTGCGCTGTTCGCGCAGCTTGGCGGCGGGATATACACGAAGGCCGCCGACGTTGGTGCAGATCTCGTCGGTAAGGTCGAAGCAGGAATCCCCGAGGATGATCCTCGCAATCCGGCCGTCATCGCAGACCTTGTTGGTGACAACGTCGGCGACTGCGCTGGCCGCGGCGCCGACCTGTTTGAATCGACTGCTGCAGAAAACATCGGCGCCATGATTCTTGGCGCTACACTGGCGGCCACTGCCGACAAGGCCAACATGGGATTCTCGGCCGGCGTCGTAGGCGTCATGATGTTCCCGCTCGTCGCCCGCGCCTTTGGAATCGTCGCCTCGGTCATAGGCATTATGTCGGTCCACATGGACAAGGAAGAAAAGATGGATCCGATGCAGGCGCTGAACCGTGGCTACTACGTCGCGGTCGTGCTCGCGATGGCGGCTTTCGGCGGCGCCAGCCGCTGGCTGCTGTACAGCCCTGCTGCCCCGAATGCGTGGCTGCACTTCTTCGCGTGCGGCATCCTCGGCGTCTTGACCTCGGTTGCATTCGTCTTCATCACGCAATACTACACCGAATACAAGTTCCGTCCAGTGCAGTCTATCGCTGAAGCCTCCAAGACCGGTCCAGCCACGAACATCATCGCCGGAATCGGCGTCGGCTTTGAATGCGTTTGGATGCCGGCGCTCACCATGGGCACCGCGCTCCTCGGGTCGTACTACCTCGGCAAATCCAGCGGCCTGCCGCACGCCGGCCTTTTCGGAACCGCCGTGGCTACCATGGGCATGCTCGCCACCGCCGCCTACATCCTTGCCATGGACACCTTCGGCCCGATCACAGACAACGCAGGCGGCATCGTTGAGATGTCAGAACAACCCGAAGATGTGCGTAAGAAAACAGACCGTCTTGATGCAGTAGGCAATACCACAAAGGCCCTTACAAAGGGATATGCCATCGGCTCTGCCGGTCTTGCCGCGTTCCTTCTATTTCAGGCATACATGGATGAGGTGGCTCAGTATGCCGGTGCAGAGATGCACGGAGTCAACCTGGCAAACCCAGTGGTCTTTGTTGGCGGACTACTCGGCGCTTCTCTTGTATTTGTCTTTTCAGCAATGGCGATCCGTGCAGTGGGCAGCGCAGCCCAGTCCATCATAGAAGAGGTTCGGCGTCAATATGCAAAACTGCCCCGTGTTAATGATATAATTCAATTTCCAAAGGATTTCAAACCTGATTATGCTTCTTGCGTTGATATTGTAACCAGAGCCGCCCTTCGTAAGATGGTCGTCCCGGGCTTGCTCGTGGTTTTATCACCAATTACTGTTGGCTTAATCTTCAAAATATTCATTACAAAAGAACAACCCCTTATTTCTGCCGAAGCTGTCGCAGGATTCCTCATGGTAGCCACCATCTGTGGAATTCTCACTGCCCTATTCTTAAATAATGGCGGCGGCGCATGGGATAACGCCAAGAAATACATTGAAAGCGGCGCTCATGGCGGAAAATATCTTATTGGCCCAGACAATAAAAAGATGAAAAATCCGATTCATGCTGCTGCTGTCGTAGGGGATACGGTTGGAGACCCTTTCAAGGACACTGCCGGTCCATCGCTCCATGTTCTTATTAAGCTTCTTAGCACTATAACCCTCGTTCTTGCACCACTGTTCATATAAGGAGTGTTGTTATGCGAGAAGCAGGTGTGGCTTGTGTTTAACGGGTGGTTTTCCATGAGTCCTATATTATTTTCTGGGAAAGCAATTTAAATGGGTTTAAAATGTGGCATTGTCGGTCTGCCGAATGTTGGCAAGTCAACTATCTTTAATGCGCTGACATCAGCAGGGGCACAGGCATCAAATTATCCCTTTTGCACCATTGATCCAAATATTGGGGTGGTAACTGTTCCTGATGCGCGGCTTGACAGGCTTAATGAGATGTATAAGCCCAAAAAGCTCACACCGACTGCTGTAGAATTCGTAGATATTGCAGGACTGGTAAAGGGGGCAAGCGAAGGAGAGGGGCTCGGCAATAAATTCCTCGGCCATATCAGGGAGGTAGATGCCATCCTTCATATTATACGGTGTTTTGAGAACCCTGATGTTGTTCATGTATGCGGAGATGTTGACCCTAAAAGGGATATTGAGATTATAAATGCCGAGCTATCACTATCAGATTTAGATACTATTGAAAAGAAGATCTCCCGTTCTGAGAAGACAGCAAAGGCCAGCGACAAGAAGGCGGTTTCGGAGACGTTGTTTCTAAGGAGGATTAGAGAGATGATCCAGAGGGGTGAGCCGATAAGGGGTCTGGCTTATACCGATGACGAGAAAATCATCCTGAAGGAGTGCCGCCTTCTTACTGATAAGCCTGTACTTTATGTTGCAAATATCTCTGATGAGGATATCGGCAAAGGTAATAAATGGGTGGATCAGGTTCGTGAGACAGGTGATAAGGAAAATGCGCCTGTTGTGGTTATCTGCGGAGAGGCAGAGGCAGAGATAGCAAAGATGGATAGGCAGGAGAGGGCTGAATACTTAAATGTCCTCGGTGTCTCAGAACCCGGCCTTAATTCCCTTATAAGGGTAGCTTACAGGCTTCTAAAGCTCATAACCTTCTTCACAGTTGGCGAGGATGAGGTAAAGGCATGGACTGTAACATCAGATACAAAGGCGCCGCAGGCCGCAGGCAGGATACATTCTGATATTGAGCGCGGCTTTATCCGTGCAGAGATTATGGCATACGATGATCTTATT
>JACRHC010000034.1 GCA_016217675.1 Nitrospirota bacterium | reverse complement strand
GGCAAGCGCCATATCAATGTTTCTTCGCATATCCTTCTGTATCGCTTCGTCAAGCGGGGAGAGGGTCCCCTTATCCTCAATAAAGTCTCTTAAATGGCTGTCATCTTCTTCTCCTACAGGCGTTTCGAGTGAGATCGGCTCCTTCGAAATCTTGAGCATGCTCCGAACCTTTTCAAGCGGTATAGACAGCCTCTGCGCAATCTCTTCGGGCGAAGGCTCCCTGCCTTTCTCCTGAACAAGCTCCCTGGCCGCCTTTGTCATCCTGTTAATCGCCTCGACCATATGCACCGGAATCCTTATGGTCCTTGACTGGTCTGCAAGGGCGCGGGTTATGGACTGCCGTATCCACCAGGTGGCATAGGTGCTGAACTTGTATCCCCGCTGATATTCAAATTTCTCGACCGCCCTCATAAGACCGATGTTTCCTTCCTGAATAAGGTCAGAAAAACCAAGGCCCTTGCCTATGTACCTCTTGGCAATACTGATGACCAGACGCAGGTTAGCCTCGGTAAGCTTTCCTTTTGCATCGTCTATGGTCATCTCCTCTTCAATGATGACCTTGAGAGCCTTGCGCATCTCGTCATAGGTTATACCGAACCGGCCCTCGATCTCCGCTATGGCATTTCTGAATGCTTCACACTCGCGTGCGATCCGGGTAATCTCTTCCCTGAGCGTTTTATTTTTGAGGTTCTTCGGAAGAATAATTTTTCCCGCCTTTGTCAGACTCGCACCCCGATACACCGCCTTTTGACCGGCAAACTGCAGTTGAGTATACAACTCATAAAGGTCCATGATAGTCCTTTTCAATTCCTCCGAAAAATCGTGCAGCACGTCATCTTTCAGCTTGAGGCCGATTACTTCATGCAACAGCGCATCCCTGTTGACTGTCAGCGACTTGATCATTTTCTGGTCAGGTTTTCTGCCGGAATCCCTGCTCTTCTTCAAAAGCACTTTTTGCTTCTGATACAACGTCTTTATCTTAACCGTTGCCTCACGGAACCGCTTCCGTTCGTAGGCAAGGTCCTCTTCCATCTCCTCATCCCCGTTCTGTATAATGTGCCACAAAGGCGCTTCGCCGGCCTCAACCATGCTTCCCAATGCGATAAGCCTGTCAATTGCAAAGGGAAGAGAGAAGATGACACCGGCAAGCCGCTCCTTGCCCTTCTCGATCTTTACGGCAAGGTCGATCTCACTCTCTTTGGTGAGCAGGGGCACACCACCCATCTCCTTGAGGTAGACCTTTATCGGATCATATTCCGCTTCGAGCAGGCCACTGCCCTCTTCCTCTTCGACAGCCTCCTCGTCTCCGGTATCTTGCTTCGACTCAAAGGTCTGTTCGTTGTCAAAATCGAACTCTTCAAAATACTCGTTAAAATCCTTATCGTGTTTCATAGTCCTTTTCCTTTATCATTTTTTTCTTTTCAAGTAACAGGGTATTGATCAACTGTACATCACCCGAGGACCTGGCATGCAGCAGCCGCTCCTCAAATTTCCTTTTCTCGATCTTCACGAGACAGTCTTCGATATTCCGGTCAACGAACTCCGGATCAAAGCCAGGAGCAACGGAAAGCCGGGTAAAGAGCAGGCGGTCTTCCTCGCTTGCATGGTCAAGGACTCCGGCGATATTGGTTCTGTCAGGCAGTGCTGCGATCTTGCGGAGCAGTGAGGAAACAGCAGCATCTTTTATTTCATCAGGGTCGATCCGCGAAAGCACGGCCTCAGCCTTCTCAGGAAAGGTAATGATTGCACTCAGCAGAAGTTCCTCCTCCGCGCGGTTCCTGGGTGCAGCCTTCGGCTGAACCGGCTTTATCGCAACCCCTGTTTTTTTTGCCCGCAGCTTCCGGTATTCTTCTCTGAGCGTCGCCTCGCTGATCCTGGTCTTGCCCGCAAGCTCTATAAGCATCTGTTCCGCCTCAATCGCATCCTGCCTCTCGGCTATTACCGTAAGCGCCTCCCGCACAGCCTGGCTCCTCTGCCCCTTTGAAGCGCTCAGGATAAAATCGGTGACGGATTCAGCCGTTTCGATAAGAATGCTGAAGGATTCGCTGCCATGTTTTCCCAGATAGCTGTCAGGGTCTTCCTTGTCCGGGAGGATCAGGATCTTCGCATGAAAATCATTCTGCGCCAGCAGGGGCAGGGCTCTCTTTGCAGCAGCAATGCCGGCAGCGTCCCCGTCAAATATCACAACCACTTCTTTGGTGAGCTTCCGGAGCTTCAGCAAATGGCCTGATGTCAGTGATGTGCCCAGCGGAGCAACACCATTTTTAAACCCGTATTGGTGGCAGATAATCACATCCATGTACCCTTCCATAATCAGCGCTGCGTCCTTCTGCCGGATCACCTCTTTTGCGGTGTACAGGCCGTAAAGCGTTTCCGATTTTTTAAAGACCGGGGTTTCCGGAGAATTGATGTACTTCGGCAGACTGTCATCCATCGCCCTTCCGCCAAAGGCGATCACATTACCGTTTGTCCCCATGATAGGGAAGATGATCCGTTCACGGAACATGTCATACAGGCCTTTGTCTCCGGCAACAGCCAGCCCGGCCTCCCTGATCACGGCATCGCTGTACCCTGCCTGCCTGAGATGCTTCAGGAGGTTGCTCCATCCTGCAGGTGCATATCCCAGCCTGAATAATGAGATCGATTCGTCCGTAATACCGCGCTTTTTGATATATGCAGAGGCGCTCTTTGCTTCGTGCAGTTTTCGGCAAAAGAATTCTGCAGCATTGGCCAGCGCATTCCTGATCTGTTCGCCTTTTTCGATCACTTTTTTATCCTGACCGAATGCGGGAAGCTTTACGCCTGCTTTCTCTGCAAGCACCTGCAGGGCCTCCGGAAAGGTCATGCGCTCGTAGTTCATAAGAAATCCGATAACGTCACCGCCGGCGCCGCACCCAAAGCAGTGATAGATCTGTTTTGCCTGGCTTACCATAAAGGAGGGGCTTTTTTCGATATGAAACGGGCAGAGACCTTTCCAGTTCTGCCCTGACTTCCTGAGCTGAACATAGCCGGAGATGAAATCAACAATATCTATTCTTTCTTTTATCTCTTCAAGAACCCTGTCTGATCTCATATGTCCCCAGTGAGGAAATAGTCAGGCCGTATTTTAGCACGGCAAAGAAATTTTCTGCCCGGACGGGCAGGTCAGGAGAGCCTGCCTATCCTTTTGTATCCGGAACATTCAAGAATCTGAACTTCTGAACCCCGCAATATTTCGTCAAGAAGAAGGTTCAGCCCCAGATTGTCGCTCGATATGTGGCCGGCAATGATGACATTCAGATGGTTCTTCTCAGCCTCTTTCCGATGCTCTTCGCTCATATGCATGCCTACTATCGTATTAACGCCTGCATGGGCCAGACTATTGAAGATGTCCTTGGAACCCTCAGTGCCGCCGGTCATATCCACAAAGACCTTGCCGGCACGCCGCTTCTTTGAGCCCAGGAGGATCTTCGGACCGGCGCCAAGCTTCATGGCATCGGCATACTCCGGAATTGCCTTAAGCAGGTCAAAAACATCACCAAGGTTATGAGGCTTTTTATCGTCAAAGAGCCGCTGGAGAAAAGCAACGACCATATTATCAGCAGGAGTGTGAAGACAGAGAAAGGGGATATTGAGAAGACGCGCTGCATCAACAGCCCGCGTATGATTGACCGGCAAGAGCCGCCGTTCGATCTCTTTTGCCCTGCCGTCCATAAGGTCTTCGGCAATATTGATCGGAACGCCGAAAAGGCTCAGGATATCCGACTGCATATGCATGACAGCAGCCAGGTTTGCAAATGCCCTGCCCTCAGGATGGTGTGCAAGGACAAGATCTATCTTTTGCCCGCGATTTCTGAGTGTATCAGCCAAAAGGATCTCGCCGACCTCAATATCAACGCCGACAAGCAGTTGGCTAATCTCCTCATCGCCGGTTCCGTGGAGAATGCGGGAATCCGAGTAGGGATTTGTCAGTGAGTCATTGTCAAAGAGGTCTTTTTCATCCTGTTTGAGTTCTTCATGATCCTTTGCCAGCCGCTCTAATTCCTGCAGTACGGCGTCCCGGCCGCGAGGGTCGTTTGCCATGCCGGTTTCGATCGCTTTATGGTAAAGATTACGGAGGATCATCAGGACTGAGAGTGAGGGGAGGCCGACGGTAGGCTGTTTATCCCCCCCTGTGGGAGAGACGGAGCCGCCAACAGCTCTTTCACCCGCGTATTGACCCATTTGCCATCCGCCACACCTTTGATCTTCGGCATCAGCACCTTCATAACCTTGCCCATGTCTGCCTCTGATTTTGCGGACGACTCCTGTATGGCCTGTATAATAAACTTCTCAACTTCTTCCGATGAAAGCTGGGCAGGCATATAAGACTGCAGCATGGAGAGCTCCTGCCGTTCTCTCTCTGCAAGGTCTTCTCTTCCTGCCTTGGAGAACTGCTCTATAGACTCGCGGCGCTGCTTGCCCATGGAAGAGAGAACCGAGAGTATCTCCTCATCAGAGAGCTCCCGGCCCTTCTCGATCTGGACGTTTTTGAGCGCTGACTTGGCCATGCGCAATACAGAGACTCTGACAGGATCAGAACTCTTCATGGCAACCTTGAGATCGTCGTCTATCTGCTTAAGCAGCGACATGCTATCTCGACCCCAGTTTGATTCTTTTTGCGGCCTTTTTGCGGGCAGCAATGGCTTTCTTTTTCTTTTTCACGCTCGGTTTGTCGTAATGCTCACGCTTCTTGACCTCTGAAAGAATTCCTTCTTTTTCGCACTGCTTCTTGAAGCGCTTAAGAGCATTTTCAAATGAATCGCTTTCGCGCACCCTGATTGAGGGCATTCATGTATCACTCCTCTCTCTTTGAAAATTAGCACGCATTTTAGCAGGTTAGAAACAGGCATGTCAATCTAAACTTTATAGAACCGTTTGATAATAAAAGAAAATCTAACCAATAGGTTGTTTAGTCAGATACTAACAACAGACTAATTACTTAAGCACCTGATAATCTATCCACCTAATAGTCTAAATACCTGAAAGACTGTTACCCGAGCATTTAATCCCTTTTATGCCTGTCCCGCAGACCCCAAAACTTCCTTATTTTTATGGACGATCATCTTGGTCAGTTCGTCACGCGCAGGTCCAAGATATTTCCTTGGGTCAAACTCGGCCGGCTTTTCGGCAAAGGTCTTGCGGATCAGCGCCGTCATGGCCAGGCGGCCGTCGCTGTCGATATTGATCTTGCAGACAGCGCTCTTG
This sequence comes from Nitrospirota bacterium, assembly GCA_016217675.1. Classification (GTDB taxonomy): domain Bacteria; phylum Nitrospirota; class Thermodesulfovibrionia; order Thermodesulfovibrionales; family UBA6898; genus UBA6898. Next base: position 11,048 of record JACRHC010000034.1, on the reverse strand, counting down.
GCAGCCTTTCTGAGCTGCTCCTCAGGTATGCCGACAGCGTCTTTCAGCTTGCCTCCATAGGTATTGATCATCTGCACATATTCCGGGACAACAGACGAGGCACCATGGAGAACAATCGGAAATCCGGGGATACGTTTTTCGATCTCATCAAGGATATCAAAACGAAGCGGTGGCGGCACAAGGACACCCCGTTCGTCTCTGGTGCACTGTTCCGGCTTGAACTTCATGGCACCGTGAGACGTACCGATCGAGATTGCCAGGGAATCGACGTTCGTCTTGCTCACAAAGTCTTCAACTTCCTCAGGCTTGGTATAGGTGGATTTATCAGCGGAAACCTCATCTTCAATACCGGCAAGAACGCCTAATTCACCTTCAACCGTCACATCATAGTCGCGGGCATATTCCACGACCTGCCTGGTCAGTTTAATATTGTCTTCATAGGAATGGTGCGAGCCATCGATCATGACCGAAGAAAATCCGGAATCGATGCAGGACTTGCAGAGCTCAAAGGTATCGCCGTGGTCAAGATGAAGCGCAAACTTCACCGGCGACCCTGCGTCCCTGATCATTGCCACGGCTCCCATCGCAAGAAACCGCAGCAGCGTCTGGTTGGCATATTTACGTGCGCCGCTCGAAACCTGCAGGATGAATGGAGAGCTGGATTCGACACATCCCATGACGATCGCCTGAAGCTGCTCCATGTTGTTAAAATTGTATGCAGGGATTGCGTAGTGCCCCTGCATCGCCTTTTGAAACATTTCCCTGGTGTTCACCAGGCCGATCTCCTTGTAAGATACCTTCTCCATAGCACCCTCCTTAATTTCAGGTCATCAGAATTATATATCCCGGAAAACTTACCGCAGTAATAATGCGTCTGCTCAAGCCCGCATTGTGATCCCCGGTTTTCATGCTACCATAACTTGTTGCAGAAATGTAAGGTACCCTTCCCTCCATATCGGTAACGGACATTAATTGATTCCTTATTTGAAAAAAGTCCCGCCAATATGATACAGTGCATGAAATTCTTCTACCGAAACAGGCAATGTTTTCTTTTGATTCAATCATTCATAACCTTAAAGAGACCATCATTCTTTTTGACAAGAAAAGCAGGATGACATTTATCAATAAAAGCGGCGAAGAGCTCTTCGGCAAAAGCTCCAGGGATATTGTTGGAAAAAAACTGAGTCAGCTCTTTCGAGGCGAAAAGAGGATATCTTCCCTCATCAGGAAGAGCATCGACGAAGAGCGCTCCTTCAGGGGAAAGTCTGTCAGCATCTCTATGGGACGGCAGATGAATATTGACTTCAGCCTCTCAACCTATTACGTTCAGGACCGGGTCGAAGGTGCTGCCCTGTCCCTTTCCGAAAATATACCGCTTGCCGAAGGCGAGGACCATGACCAGGAAGCGGTTGTATTCCTGCTCGGCTCTATATCGCACGAGATCAAAAACCCGCTTGGCGGCATAAAGGGTGCTGCTCAGCTTCTCCGTCAGAGAACTGAAGACTCGGCCCTTACTGAATACGCTGACCTCATCGTCAGAGAGACAGACCGGCTGAATGCCATCCTCCAGGACTATCTCACCATATGCAGAAAACCTTCCTTCCAGGCAGTCAATATCCACGAGGTCGTGGAAAAGACCGTTGCGATTCTCGCTGTACCGATAGATAAGGCTGGTATCACGATCAAGAGGCTCTATGATCCCAGCCTTCCTTTTATCCTCGGCGATGAGTCAAAGCTGCTTCAGGTCTTCCTGAACATTATCAAGAATGCACTGGAATCGATGAAAAAAGGGGGGTTGCTCGAGATATCCACCGGCCCATCAAAAGAGCTCTTTGGTGAACATGGAAAGATAAAACGAATGGCTCTCGTAACCATCAGGGATACGGGCAAAGGCATGTCTGAAGAAGATCTGCAGAAGATCTTCTTGCCCTTCTACACAAAGAAAAAGGGGGGCACCGGCATAGGGCTCTCCCTCTCGAAAAAGATCATGAAAGATCACAGCGGTATGATCTCGGTAACAAGTCAGAAAGGCAAGGGAACGACATTCTCGCTGTATCTGCCCTTTAGAAATAATGGATAAGAAGATCCTCATCATAGACGATGACGAAAGTATCATCTGGGTCGTTAAAAAGGCTCTTGAACCTGCAGGGTACAAGATCAGCTCAAGGACCAGGCTCGCATCAGGCCTGCGGGCTGCCGAGGACCAGCCCCCGGTCATTCTGCTCGACCTCGTCCTGCCTGACGGCAACGGCCTCGACGGCCTGCGCGAGTTGAGGTCATCGCATCCTGACACCATCGTGATCATGATAACGGCAAATGCAATGATGGAAAGCACGATCACCGCCATGAAAGAAGGTGCGTATGATTACCTTGAAAAGCCCTTTGACATCGAAGAACTGAAGCTCCTGGCGGATAAGGCATTCAAAGACCTTGCCCTGCAGCAGGAACTGAGGGAACTGAAAAAAGCTGCCTTTGAGACCGAGACGCCGCAGATGGTCGGCAAGAGCCCGAAAATGCTGAAGGTATTCAAGGATATCGGCAGGGTAGCATCAAAAGATATCACAGTCCTGATCACAGGAGAAAGCGGCACAGGCAAGGAACTGGTGGCCAAGGCAATCCACCTGAACAGCAGACGTTCAACCGGCCCCTTCGTGGCCATTAATGCCGCATCGATCCCTAAGGACCTGCTCGAATCAGAGCTTTTCGGGTACAAAAAAGGGGCCTTTACCGGCGCTGCCCGTGACAAGACCGGCAGGATAGAGGCAGCCCATGGAGGCACGCTTTTTCTTGACGAGATCGGTGAAATGGAACAGAACCTTCAGGCAAAACTGCTCCGTTTTCTCCAGGAAAAGGAGTTCAGCCCCCTCGGGAGCAACGATACCATCAAGGCCGATGTCCGCATTATCGGTGCAACAAACAGGGATCTTTCCGAGGCAGTCAGCCAGGGCCGCTTTCGTGAGGACCTCTATTACCGCTTCAATGTCGTTCAGATCAAGGTGCCGCCGCTCAGGGAAAGGAAGGAGGACGTCCCTCTTCTGATAAAAAGCTTTCTGAGGGAGGCAGTTGAAAAACTGGAGACCGGCGAAAAAGAACTGTCCAAGGAGACAAAGGTCTTCCTCGAAAAGTATGACTGGCCCGGCAATGTACGCGAGCTTGAAAACGTGATCAAGAGAGCCTGTGTGCTCTCCACTGGCACGATTATAGAGAAAAAAGACCTGCTGATCGAAGAGGCAAATTCTTACTCCATAAAGGATTTTCTTGAGGAAAAGCTGAAGCGGTATCTCAAAGACATGGCAAAGATTACGAATTTCAATCTCTACGACACGGTTCTCTCGGAAGTCGAAAAAGCGCTTATTTCCATAGTACTTAAGGAAACGAACGGCAACCAACTCAAGACAGCAAGACTGTTAGGCATAAACCGCAACACGCTCAGGACCAAGATCAAGGAATATAAGATCAAGAAGTAACCCTCACCCTCACCTAAGTCTGGACAGGCTGTTTGTCGCCCACCATCTCTTGCAAGTATTTCTTTGTACTGCTAATCTGAACAATATTATCGGGCTGGAGGTGGCTATGGCTACTGATTCTTCATCAGGCAAGAAACCTATGATAGGGGAGATCCTTGTAAAATATGAGATCATCACCCAGAATATGCTCAAAAATGCATTGCGGAGACAGTCCCAGGTTGGAGGCCAAATTGGCTCGATCCTGATCGAGATGGGATATGTCACCACAGACACACTCCTCGATTTTCTGAGCAAGCAGTTTGGGGTTCCTGCAGTCAATCTCTTTAAAATAGATGTGCCGAACGATGTTCTCAGGGCAATGCCCCTTGAAAAGATCAAGGAATACAAGGTCCTGCCCCTTGAGATCGATAATAAGCTCACCCTTGCCATGGTCAATCCCAAGGATTATGTTGCGATCAGGGATGTTGAGTTCATCCTGGGCAAAAGGGTCAACCCTGTGGTTGTCCCATCCCTGCAGCTTGAGGCAGCCATCAGGAGCATAGAGACGCACGGCATGGACGCCTTTAAGGGCAGCGAACTTGAGATATCTTGTACTGTCAGCGAGGTTGAGACAGGTGCGGTCGATATTAACATGCTGCTTAAGTATCTTAAGGAATCAAAGGCAACTGACCTTCAGCTTACTGCAGGCGTACCGCCGAGCCTCAAGATGAGCACTGAACTGAAGCGTCTGAACATGCCGCCTCTTACCCCGGAAGACATGAAGAATTACGCTCAGACCCTTATGGACAAAGAACAGCAGGTCTCTTTTCATGCAGAAAACAACCTGGACTTCGCCTTCACGAACAAGGATTACGGCAGGTTTAGAGTGAATATCTATAAACAGCGCAACTCGGTATCCATAACGCTGCGCAGAATTCCGGAGAGAATCCCTACACTGCAGGAACTCGGCATTCCCGAGGAGCTCGAGAGCTTTGCCCTCAAAACACAGGGGCTGATCCTGATCACCGGGCCGGCCGGCCATGGGAAATCGACAACCCTGGCTGCACTCGTGGACATAATCAATACCAAAAGGAGATGCAACATCATTACGCTCGAAGATCCGATTGAGTATCTGCACAAGCACAAAAACAGCAACGTAAATCAGAGAGAAATCGGCATTGATACAGCATCGTTCCAGGACGGTCTGAACCACATATTCAGGCAGGATCCTGATGTGATTGTGATTGGGGAGATGCGCGATCCTGAAAGCTTCAAGATTGCCCTTCAGGCAGCTGAAACAGGCCATCTGGTATTAAGCACCCTCTGCGCGAGAAATGTGACCTCGACAGTAGAAAGGATCATAGACATCTTTCCTTCGGATCAACAGTCGCAGATAAGGACCCAGCTTGCGGATTCGCTTCTCCTGGTGCTGTCCCAGCGGCTGGCGATGAAAAAAGACAGGTCAGGGCCGGTGCTTGCCTTTGAAAAACTTTTCAACTCCTATAAGATCAAAAACTTCATTCGCGAAGGCAAATTACATCAGATCAGGTCGCAGATGCAGCTGCCGGGAGAAGAATATTCGTCAATTGATGTCAGCCTCATACGGCTTACCCTTGACGGCCTTATCACCGCAGAGGAAGGTTCAAAACATGCGGACAACCTGACCTACTATCAGGACGGGATAAAAGGCAGGAGCCAGAGATAGGGGGCTCCTTGAAAAATCAATTGAGGAGATATTCGAAGCGTTTTCTGAACTCCGGGACAGAGAGCTTTGCCGCCTTTGCCAGCAGTTCTACATTCCCGGGGCTGAAGTCCTCTTTTTCGAGGCGTATCATATATTTTCTGCCGACTTCATAGGCCTCTGACTTTATATCAACGAGCCTCACCTTTGTCTTGCCGGTTGCAGGGTCTGCCATTTCGACAAAAGAAACCGGCCTGAGCCTGCCTTCGTCAAGGGTTATCATGGAACCGGTCCCGCCGCTCAGGAGAAAACGGACAGCGCCGTAACCGAGGTCGCGCGTGTACTCGATGTCATAGGGCACAGGGTCTGCAGCGCGCAGTTCATAGCCGATGGTCTTATGGACGATGGTCATCTGAACTCCCCTTGCCGCAAGACTTTTCTTCACCATGTCGCTCAGTATTCGTCCCAACTGTATTTCTGACAGCCGCACTCTGCCCACTTCGTCATGCCTGATCTCATCGCAGGCGCTGAGCTCCTTTTCATCGACCTTGGCCGAGATACCTTCAGCCAAAACCGCAATACCGTGGTCCCTTCCATGGGCAAGACGCTTGATGATGGAGCCTTCCAGCACATCCGCGATCTTCTGCAGGCCGATCTTCTGCTCGGTAAACTCCTCAGGAATAACTGTTATCGTGGCGCCAACTGCCTTGCCGATGCCTAATGCGAGGTGGCCGGCATTCCTTCCCATGGTAGAAATAAAGTACCACCTTCCCGTGGTCCTGGCATCCTCCATGATATTCTTCACGATCTCCACACCCCAATGGCGCGCAGTGTGATACCCAAAGGATGATCTGCCGCCCGGAAGGGTGAGGTCGTTGTCGATCGTCTTTGGAACATGCACAACAGATACCTTGCCCCGGGACTCCCGCTCGATCCAGCGTGCCATGAATGCAGTGCCGTCACCGCCGATCGTGATGAGATACCGGACCTTTAAGGCCTTCAGGGTCTGAAGCAGAACCGGGAATCGCGTTTTTGCAACTTCAGCAGTGTCGCGGGATGTCCTGAGAATGGAGCCGCCGGTGGTATGAATCCGTGAAACGTCTTCGATGGTCAGGGGTATGGCGCTCTTTTTGTCACCGGCAAAAAGGCTCTTGAAGCCTCCGAAAATACCGATAACCTCCTTGCCTTCATTAATGGCCTCAATGGTCGCTGCACTGATGACGCCATTAATACCAGGCGCAGGCCCGCCGCCAACCACAATGGCTACAACCTCTTTTTTCATGCCTATGCCTGTTTCTTGTCGGTGCTGGTGAACTTAAGCGCAACCCTTCTATGCCTCGGCCCATCAAACTCGCAGAAGAAGATGGACTGCCAGGTGCCTAACACGAGCTTGCCTTCGTCAACAAAAACGTGAGACGAGACACCGACCACAGCCGCCTTGATATGTGCTGAGGAGTTGCCCTCGCGGTGATGATAGTCTCCCTCAAACGGTACGAGTTTGTTCAGATATGTCTGTATATCACGCTGCACAGAGGGATCAGCGCCCTCATTGATCGTAATGCCCGCTGTTGTGTGCGGCACAAAAAGATAGCAGACGCCGTTGGAAATACCCGCTTCCTTGACCGCTTCCTGTATCTTTTCCGTAACGTCAACAAACTCGGTTCTTGTCTTGCTCTTTACATTTATATATCGTACCACGTATTCCCCCTGCTTAAATAGAAGAGCTATGCAAACACGCTTTCAAAAAAAGTCTGGTCTGCAATGAATGCAATTTCTATTATAAGAATATTTTGCGGCAAATCAAGATTTCTGAGCTTAACAAAGTCTTTCTCTGTGGTAATGATCCACGCAGCCCCGGACGAAGCGGACTCCTTCACAATATCTGCCACATCCTGCTGACAATACCGATGATGGTCGCGGTACGCCTTCATACCTGCAACGTCTGCCCCTGAACCTGCAACGGTCTTTCTGAACGATTCAGGATCTGCCAACCCGCAGAAGCAGAAGACTTTCCTGTCTTGCAGCCAATCAGGGGCTTTCCTGTCTCCTGTACCTGATCTCACTGCAGCAACGCGATGCTCAGAAAAAAAGATCGGAGCATGTCTGTTGTATCGTCTTATCTCAGCAATAAGTCCTGCATCTTCACGCTCTGCCTTGGTGATCATGATCACATCTGCCCTGTTAAGCGCGGTCAAAGGCTCTCTTAACCTGCCTGCGGGAAACAGCTTTCTGCTGCCAAAAGGATTTCTTGAATCAATAAGCACAATGTCCCGGTCCCTGTACAGTTTCCAGTGCTGAAACCCATCGTCGAGGATAAACAGGGGAGAACCATGATCAGAAAACGGAGAGTCGATTGCCTGAATCTCACCCTCCCCTTCATCCCCTCCCCTCAAGGGAGGGGCAGTATTAGGACCCTCTCCCCTGGAGGGAGAGGGCGAGGGTGAGGGGGATTTACTTATGACCTCCTTAGCAGCTCTCAGCCCTTCGATTTCCTTTATCGCATACATCCCTGCCTCATACCTGTCAGTGCCCTTCACGATCGGCACTCCTGACAGCCTCTCTGCCATCAGGAGTGGCTCGTCACCAGCCTGCAATGCAGTCAGAAGAGGCTTTTCTCCTCTTGTCACAAAACATGGCCCTTGAGCATTCCCCTTGTATCCACGCGTAAGGATAACAGGCAGGAATCCCCGCTTCTTCGCCTCTTCAGCTACTGCGATCGCAGCAGGCGTTTTGCCGGTCCCGCCAAGCGTGATGTTGCCGATGCTGATCACCCGGTGAGGCAATCTCTTTTGGTTCTTCAGCGCAAGATACTTCTTTGCAGATAGCCCGAGATAATATAGGTATTCAGCAATATTCATCTGTTCCGTCGATAACGAATAAACATAAAATCTCTCTTCTCCATACGATCGCCCTGATCTCAGGAGGCATTATACCATGTCCATAATGCGATGAATGATTCCATATCCGCTGCTCAGACGTTTAGGATGAGCCACATGTCTCAAAGCAGATGGATTTAATACTGTAAACGATTTTATACTAAGGACATCGAGGTGATCATATGGCACATGGCACTGATGGAGTAGGAAAACCGAAAGGTATGGAGCCTGTCAGTCTGCTCAGAAACAGGGCAGACGGAAGCAAGAGAGTCAATTCCCCTGCAGAGTTCGCGCAGTTGCTCAGGGCTGAGGTCCTGCAGCAGAAGGACCTGAAAAGCAGTGCTGCTGTTGCCATGCAAGCTCATCCCCTCCTGATCGAAAAACCCTCAGCCTCCCTTGTCCAGCCCGCACCAGACAGCTTCAAAGAAATTGTGAAAGTGGTCATGAAGCATGAAGGAAGCGGATACGTCAAAAAGGACGGAGTTGAATCATCCAGGATGGGCATCCTCCAGTCAACTGCCAATGAATTCGGGTACAAGGGAGACGTAAAGGACCTTACCCGTGCTGATGCCGAGGCCATTTACAAAAAAATATGGGACCGATCAGGCGCAGCAAAACTGCCCTACCCCTTAAGCCTCGTCCACTTTGATACATACGTCAACAGTCCTGCCGCAGCGAGAAAGATCCTTAAAAAGTCCGAAGGCAACGTCGATGCATATCTTGAGATGCGGGGCCAGAGATTTCAGCGTCTTGCGCAGCGGAGGCCTGAGCGGTTTGGCCGGTATCTCAAAGGCTGGATGGTTAGAGTCAATCACCTCAGGCAGATAACCACGGAATATGCACGAGTGCAGGAAAAAGAATCAGTGCAGAAGACGGTCCAGAATACCCCTGAGATTAAGCCTTCCAAGGGGTAAAAGAACAGATTGAATGGAATTGATTACTCCCTGAACTGTTGCGAGTGAAGACAGGACCCAATGGTGCGCATTTCTTTCGGTATTCGACGCTGCTGACAAATCTCCTTTGCTATACGAACTTCGCATATGACGGTATTTTCGACCAAAAGCGAAATACAATCAAATGCGCATTCAAATACTCTTTGATTTTAATGATTTATTTATTGACTCCCTGCAGGCAGTGTGATAGATTCTGACGTAAATGGGAAGTTCTTATATTACTATGTTACACATAAAATTAATAGGAGACAATAAAATGAGATTATTACTTTTGCTCATCGTTATCATCTCTCTCGTAGGTTGTTCCAAATTTAAAGAAGGAGAATGCATTCAAAATACTTCTGACGGCACTATCTACCGCATTACCGACATACATTTGAGGGAATACACACTTCAAGGTTGGTTTGACGGGAAATGGGGCCTGACAGTCAATAGCTCGTTTGATATGTTCGATTCTCGTTATGTGAAGGTAACGTGTCCATTCAGCGAAAAGACAATTAAATAAATTAATTAGAGACATGAAAATGCAATATCCAAACAAAAGAATAGAAGACCATGTTTCCAAGTTCTCGGCATATTCTGATGAGTCACTCGAAATTATCAAACAACAAAATAATGCATGGGGCGACCTCCATATAGCTGCAAAATTGGTTTTGGACTCTCGTAAAAAGAAAGAAGAAGATAATAAACACAGAGAAACCATAAAGGAATCTCGAAAAACAAATCGTTTAACTATTTGGACTTTCATTATTGCCTCATTATTAGCTCTATTCTTTTTCTTAGCAGATCATTTTCTATTGACACGGAAAAATAACGAGACGAAAAATATATCAACGACAAACAAAGAATCACAAAAGATAACACCCATAAACGCCGTTCCCAATCAAGCTGGCCAGCCCTCCACTCTTGGTAAACAACAAATAAAAAAACAAATAGCAAAATGAAAGCAAAAATAAAAGAGTGTGTAACAAAAGCATCAATCAGACGGGGAATAAACGCTGGTTGGTTTTCAATCATAGCATTTGCCCCCGCTGCTTATGCTTGGCGTTGGTGCGAATATAAATTATGAAAATACCAGCTAAATATATCGGAAAATGGCGTATATACCACATGGATGAGTGGGATGAAGAATATATCGACATGGAAGAAACGGCATATTTAAAAATCAATAAAGATGGAACAGGACAATTTCAGTTCGGACTAGTCACAGGAGAAATTGACGGCAGAATTGAAATCAGAAAGGAAAATGAACGAATTGAATTTTCATGGTCGGGCTTCGACGAGAATGACGCAATGTCCGGGAGAGGCTGGGCAGAAGTAAACAAAAAAGAAATGAACGGCTGGATTTATATTCATCTCGGAGATGATTCTGGATTTAAAGCACTGAAAAAGTGAGGCAAAAAAAGCCCCAACAACAAAATCGATGCGACAGGGATTAAACCTCTGCGGGTTTTCAAAGGCTTATTACCCCTGCGCCTCATTTATTTCGTTAGGGGCAAAATAAGATGAAGACATTATTAATACCAATGACAATATTCTTGCTCATTTCTGTTGCGTTTGCTCAATCGCCCAATGAAGCGTGGCCGTCCGGCAGCGCAGCTGATACTTATTACACGGCGGAGCAGCAATATAAAGATTCTGACAAAAAACTCAATATGATTTACAAGAAACTACTCAATGCATCTTATGCAAATACTACACCGGAAATAGCTATACGCCATTTAGTGGAGGCTCAAAAGACATGGATTAAATTTCGGGATACTACTTGTGCAATGGAGGGCGAATTGAGAGGCGGCTGGCCGACTTGGAAAAGCGCGAAAGAAATGATCTGTAAATCGGAAATGACAATACAAAGGATAAAGGATCTTGAAAATCTATTCTTTGACTGCTGCCAAGCCCCGCCCCCTCAACAAAAGTAAGACGAATGAAACAACTGACGAAAATAAAAACCCCTAAATCGGGTAGCCGGGGGTAGTTAACCCCCAGCCCCCACACCGCCACATCATGCGGGTCTCCTCCAGAGGACAGGCGCAATGGGCGGTTCGCAGAAATCATCGGGCCTTAGCCGGATGGTGGATCTTGATCCACAATG
>JACRHC010000031.1 GCA_016217675.1 Nitrospirota bacterium | reverse complement strand
CTTGACCGCAGCTATCTTCGTATCCACGCCAGCTCCGTATTTCTCGGCAGAGCAGCCAAGAAGCGATAAAACGATCCCTGCTGCCAGCAAAACTGAAAACACCCTTTTCATTCGTTACCTCGCACTATGGAATATACTACGACTATAGGTATCATGCCTGGTGCATATGAAGAAAATATGAATGAGGCATGAGCATTTTCATTTTTTCTTTCCTGATCGTTTGAGGCACGTCACATCACTTCGCGAATACACTGAATAATTTATCAAGACCTGACTTTTCAAGTTTTGAAACAGCTTCCAACTCGCCTGCGTCAAGCCAAATTCCTGCACACTCAGAACACTTGTCCACCTTTATTTCCTTGTAATCTATCTCTATCAGTTCCATGCCGCACTTGGGACATCGCATATTATGCAGCTTTTTTAGTTGTTCCTTTTCCTCCCCCTTAAGCTTCTTGTGTTTTTCCTCCTCGATTTTTTTTCTTTTCTCGAATTCCATTCTTGAAATATACTCTGCTTCTCTCTCGCTCGGTTTCATTGATATTGCCTCCCTTGTTGATTTTGATGACATGATCTATTTAGTTATGCTCCTGACCTCATCGCTTCCAGACGGGCAATTCTTTCCTCCATCGGCGGATGGGTGCTGAAGAGCTTCAGCAGGCCGCCGCCCGAAAGAGGACTCACAATGAAAAGGTGAGCTGTTGCAGGGCTTGCCTGCATCGGTATCTGCTGCGAGGCCATCTGGAGCTTTCTCAGTGCCCCGGCAAGATGCAGGGGATTGCCGGAAATTGCGGCTCCGCCTGCGTCTGCGCCGTATTCACGCGACCGCGATATCGCCATCTGAACCATCATCGCTGCGATCGGGCCGACGATCATCATGACCAGCGCCGCTATAGGACTGCTTCCCTCGCCTTCATCATTGCTTCTGCCGCCAAATAACGCAGACCATTGGGCCATCTGGGCCAGATAGCTGATGGCTCCGGCGATCGCAGCAGCTACCGTGCTCACAAGAATATCCCTGTGTTTGATATGCGCCAGTTCATGGGCAATAACGCCCTCGATCTCTGCCTGCGACAGCATCCTCATGATACCGGCCGTGACCGCAACAGCACCGTGCTCGGGATTACGTCCCGTTGCAAAGGCATTCGGCTGATCCTGGTCCATGATAAATACCTTCGGCATCGGAAGTTCTGCCCTCTGCGCAAGCCTCCTGACCGTGCCGTAAAGTTCAGGCGCGTCCCTTTCAGAAACTTCCTGCGCCCCATACATCTTCAGCACAATCTTATCACTGAACCAGTAGGATACAAAGTTCATTCCAAAGGCCATGACCAGGGCAAAGGTCATGCCTGTTTTACCGCCAAGCAAACCTCCCACAAACACCAGCATCAGGGTCAGGGTTACCATAAGAACCATTGTCTTCAATCCATTCATCGCTTACCTCCCGGGGATTACCCCAAAATAAAAAAGACCTTTACCGCCACGAAATTCGTGCGATAAAGGTCTTGCTTGTTAGTGTTATCTAACCGATGGTGCCGGGTCTGTTCAGACCGTGCTGACGACAGCCGCCGATTCAGCTACTCCCCTTTACTGTTTTTATTCTATTTGTTCACCCCAGCTGCTGTCAATACAAAATTAAGCAGCCGGAAAGGTTTTCTTCAGCGTGACCGCCTGACAGGGTTATCCTTCAGTTCATTTTGTGAAACTTTCAGATCCTTTATAAGACCATTAGAGATCGAATAGATCCAGCCGTGGATATGAAGTTCTCTTCCCTGCTTCCAGGCCTTCTGAACGATCGTGTTATTTGACAAATTCCTGACCTGCGCAGTCACATTCAGCTCGCACATCCGGTCGTCGGTTATGGCCCTGTGTTTCGACATCTGCGTCTTAACGTTGTCAAGCCAATGCTCCAGGAGACCGCTGACCTTATTTTTCATAATGGCCTCTATGCCGCCGCATCCGTAATGACCACAGACGATGATATGCTTTACGCGCAGTATTTCGATCGCATACTGCAGGACGCACATCAGATTCATGTCCGTATTGACCACCTGGTTCGAGATATTGCGATGCACAAATACCTCACCGGGGAGCAATCCGGTTATCTGGTTTGCAGGAACCCTGCTGTCAGAGCAGCCGATCCATAAGTACTTTGGACTCTGCTGCTTTTCAAGCTTTCTGAAAAAGTCCGGATTCTCGGCCCTGACCCGGCCTGCCCATTCTCTGTTATTATCCAGCAGCTTAATAATATCTTTCATTTCTTATCGTACATCCGTCTTTTCGATAACAAAAAGAAGCTGCCCTTCCTGCACCGTATCGTTCAGTTTCACGCAGACTTCAGATATCTGCCCTTCAAACGGCGCTATGATCGCGTTTTCCATCTTCATTGCCTCAAGGTTCGCTATCTCTTCGCCCTTATGCACGATATCGCCGGCCTTGATCATGCCGCGCTCAGGATTGCCGATCCTCCAGATGTTGCCATTGATCAGCGCGCCGATATCCGCAGGCCCTTTTGCCATACGTATCTCGACCTTCTTCGCACGGGGGGTATCAACGGAATAGACCCTTGTCTTGTTGTTGACGCGCATCACAACATGAACTACGCCTTCATGCTCGGCCCCGATTGAGACGAGTTCAATGGAATAAGGTTTGCCTCTCAGCTCGAAATCAACGCTGTCGCCTGCCTTCCTGAGCCCGTTTCTCCAAACATCCGTAGGCAGAACAAGCGGGGCTTCGCCGAACTTGTCCCTGAACCCGATCATACTGAGCGCATCCTTTGGATGCATGAGATAAAGGATGAACTCCTCCTGGGTTGGAATCCTGCCAATATGTTCTGCAAGCTCTTTCCTCGGAGTCTCAATATCCTCGTTATCAAGTGAATCCAGGGGGGACAGTTCTTTCCGTTCCGACATCTTTTTTCCCCACTCGTCGCCGAACGTGCTCTGATATACCCATGCATCGGGCCATCCCATAGGCAGCCTGCCATAATTGCCAAGGAGCAGGTTCTTAAAGTCACCCGGTGCATTTCTGAAGAGCATAAGCAGTTCCTGCTGCTCAGCTTCGGTCATGGCCTCGAGGTCCTGAGCATTTTCGACAACAAAACGTTCAAGCAGATCAATGATATGCCTTACACCGGCATCGCCCCTCTCCTTTGCGTACCGGTTAACGATACCGCTGCAGGTGACCCAGGTGATCTGAGACCCCGGTGTAACATCAAAATACTTTACGACCCTGTTAAAGAGTGACATGACCTTCAGGATTGAAGGCATGAGATGGAGAAACTCGCCTTTCTCTGCCTGTTCAAATGAACTCGGAAAAGCACCGCCCGGCATCCTGTGACGCGTGACCGTGTGATCAAAGCCCTTAAAAGGCGACTCGGCCCAATCATAATGTCCAATCCATTCGCGCACCTTCTGTACTGCCTCTTCCGCTTCTTCCCTGTTGAGATGAACCGGAATGCCGGATTCTTCAAAATAGGCCTGCACGCTGAGGATTGGCGAATGTCCGTAGAAGCGGACAAGGGAGTCTTCCTGTACGTCAAATATTTTTGCCCCTGCCTGAGCTGCAGCAAGAAGTGCGGGAATGGCAAGGCCGTCTGTAATATGACGATGATACTGCAGAACAAGGTCCGGGTTTTTCTGCTTGATGGCATCAACAAGGCTGCCTATCCGCTTTATATCGCCGACTCCGGCCATATCCTTAATACAGAGCACGATCTCGTCGGTACCTGAGCAGAGGTCCACAATGTCTCTCACAACGGATAGATAGTAGTCGTTCGTTGTCCAGTCCGCAGAGGTAAAAGATATGGTCGGCTCGAAAAGCCTTCCTCTCTTCATTACGACTTCTGCGACCGAGCGCATATTCCGCACATCGTTCAGGAATGAAAAGCACCGCCAGACATCAATATCCACATTTGCCACGACATATTCGATGATATTCTTTGGATACGGGCGATATCCGAAGAGGTTTGTTTCCCTTATGAGTGTCTGGAGCAGCACATTAGGCATAAGTTCTCTGAGGATCGCTATCTCTTCAACAGGGCTCTCCCGCCTGTTCATTATGCCGACGTGCCAGCGGGCGCCTCCGTGACATTCAGCGCTGAAAAGGCCCATATCATTGTAATACGGGGCAAGAGTCCTGAGGTCGTAGATCCGATGGCGGTTCTTGAAATCCGACTGTCCGGCATCCCGCATCCCCACGTTCGTAAAACATACACCCTGCAGAGAACGCACGGCAGCAACAATCTCCTTTGGCGTCATTCCCGGCTTGGCAAAGATTGTATTTCGCATATCCTTATTTCTGTTTTCCATAGTTTTTGTCCTCACATCCAGGCCTGAGGGCCAAGGGCGGATATCTCTGCAACATACCTGGCAACCTTGAGAGCCTCATCTTCGCTGCTTTCGTCCCTGAACATGGATATTAGTTCGCTCATATGCTCTTCGATAAAGCGGGTCGAAAATTCTCCTGAGATAAAGGACGGGTGGCGGATAATGCTCAGCAGCAGAGGTGCCAAAGTCTTCACTCCCTCTATCCTGAGGTTCCTCGAAAGCGAGCGGTCCATAGCCCGTATGGCATCGTCCCTGTCAGCCCCTGCAGTCATGAGAAGCATGAAGAGTGAATCATAATAGGGTGGTATATCAGCCCCTTCGTATACGCCCGATGCGACCCGAACTCCAGGACCCATCGGTACCTGCAGACGGGTGACCTTGCCGAAGGAAGGGCTGAAGTTCTTGGGGTCTTCAGCATTCAGCCTCACCTCGAGCGCCCACCGGTTAGGGTGGATATCAGTCTGTCTGAACGGCAGGGGCTTACCCATTGCAACGTCAAGCATGATTCCTACAATGTCGAGTCCCGTAATGAGTTCGGTAATGCCGTGTTCCACCTGAAGCCGGGTATTGACCTCAAGAAAGTAGAATTTCCTGGTAGGAGCGTCAAAGATGAACTCAACAGTCCCTGCTGTGGTGTACCCGATCTCGCGCATGAGACGGGTCGCAGTATAACAGATCTCCTGCCGCAGGCCATCATCGAGCGACGGTGATGGTGCCTCCTCTATGATCTTCTGATTGCGTCTCTGCAGTGTGCATTCCCTTTCATAGAGATGAACCACGTTGCCCTGCGCATCAGCAGCGATCTGTACCTCGATATGTCTTCCGCGCTCTATATATTTTTCGGCGAGTACCGTTTCATCACCGAAAGATTTTTTTGACTCAGATCTGACCTGGCTCAGCGCCTGGCCGAGCTGGTCGTCACTCTCCACCTTCAGCATGCCCTTTCCGCCGCCTCCGGCAGATGCCTTGATCATGATCGGGAAACTCACCTGCTCGTCCTTCATCCATGTTCTGATCTGGTTAACGTCTGTCACATTGCTGAGGCCCGGGATTGTGGGCACATGAGCTTTGCGGGCAAGTTCCTTGGCCTCTATTTTGTCGCCCATCATCTTTATGACTTCCGGAGAAGGCCCTATCCAGACAAGACCGGCATCAACAACCTTCTGAGCAAAGAGATGGTTTTCGGCAAGGAAACCCCAGCCAGGATGCACGGCATCTGAATTGCTCCCCAGTGCCGCGTCAATGATTCTGTCCATATTGAGGTAAGACTCCGCGGGAGGGGCCTCGCCGATATGGACTGCGGTGTCTGCCATGAAGACATGATGGGCCAGCCTGTCAGGT
The DNA here is from genome assembly GCA_016217675.1 of Nitrospirota bacterium. Lineage (GTDB taxonomy): Bacteria > Nitrospirota > Thermodesulfovibrionia > Thermodesulfovibrionales > UBA6898 > UBA6898. The sequence goes on along the minus strand of JACRHC010000031.1, from coordinate 30,815 downwards.
GTGCTGTACACAGCAGTCGTGCCGATCTTCCTGTCCCTGCAGGTATGTATGATACGCACGGCAGGAACGCCTCTGTTTGCAATCAATACTTTCTTGATTCTTCGCTCATTCATACGCTCTACTCCTTTAGGTCCTCTGCTGGCTTGTTTTATAGGCAGTCCAGTAGTCTACTTGCAATACTACTCATAAAACACGGAACTTATTAATCTATAGTCTAAATTTATAGGCTTTCTGCTATCCTATTATCATGGACATAAAACTGAAACTTTTTTGTGCAGTGGCAGAAACGCGCAGTTTTTCCCAAACATCAAAAATTGCTCATCTCAGCCAGCCGGCAGTCAGCCTTCAAATACAGGCTCTTGAGGAATTCTTCGAGACAAAGCTCTTTGACAGAACAGGGGGAGCAGTAACATTAACGCAAGCCGGTGAAATGCTTTATCAGCAGGCTAAGCATATTCTGGAGCACTATAACGAAATAGAAAAAGATATGAGGAGGATCTCCGGTGCTATCAAGGGGGGATTCTCGATCGGCGCGAGCACATCCCTCGGCAACCACGTTCTTCCCCGGGTGATTATCGCCTTTAAAAAGGCTCATCCAAAGGTAAAGATCAGCATGATGGTCGGCAATACAAAAAGAATTGAAGAACTTCTGAAGTCAGGACTTGTAGATTTCGGCCTGGTGGCAGGGGAGTGCATGGGCGGCAAAATGAAGAGGGAAACAATAATGTCTGATGAGCTGGTGCTTATTGTTTCCCGGGAGCATCCCTGGGCAAAGAAAAAAAATGTCTCGGTCCTGGATATCTTAAAGGAGCCCTTCATCCTCAGGGAAGAAGGGTCAGGAACCAGACAGCAGATCGAAGAGTATTTTTCAGCGCATGGTATCAGTATCCATGATATGCATATTGCTTTAATATTGGGCAGCACAGCCTCGATCAAGGAAGCAGTGGAGGCCGGCATCGGCGTTTCAATCGTCTCAAAATGGGCTGTCCTGCGCGAGGCTGCAGATGGTCGCCTGAAACTCCTCACCTTCAGGGAGGGAACTATCCAGCGAGATCTCTCCCTGCTCATTCCTTCGAAAAAGTATCTCACTCATGTCATGGATGAGTTTCTTATTTTTTTAAGAAAGTACCCCTATGACACGTTCTTTAAGAAATCCTGATAATTGATTCAGATTGTCATGGCAGGAATATGAGGACCACCATTGTATGCGGCATGCTCGGTTCGGGCAAAACTACGTTCATAAGCCAGTTTGCCCGAGGTCTTCAGGGAAAGACCGTTGTCCTGGTAAACGACTTCGGCAAGGCAGGCATTGACGGCGAAATATTCGAGGCAAACGGCATTGAGTCGATCGAACTTCCAAGCGGTTGTGTCTGCTGTACCCTGAAGTTCGACCTCATCTCTTCAATAGAAAAGATCATCGAGAGCTTTGCACCCGGGCATCTCGTGATAGAACCGAGCGGCATTGCATCTCCCTCGGGCGTTCTGGAAACTCTCGGGACACTGAAGATAGATCCTGTTACGGTTGTGAGCATCGTGGATAGTACCGAGTTCCTTGACCTCAATCACGAAGATGCCTTCGGCAGGTTCTTTGAGGACCAGATCACGAACTCTGACATTGTCCTCGTGAACAAGACAGACCTTGTTAACAAAGATGCAGCAGAGAGAACGGTCCAGACCGTGGAACAGATGAACCCCAATGCCATTGTCTTCAGCACAATCAACTGCGTTATAAGCGGTACCTTGCCGGGTGTCTCCGGAGCAGAACGAACCATAGGCAGGCATGCGGCTCACTTTCACTTTGACACGATCTCCCTCAAGTTAGGCGACAACCTTGAGCATGAATGGCTGAGCGACTTTTTTCAGGACATGTCCATCGGGAAGTACGGTGATATAGTGCGGGCCAAAGCCCTTGTTAATACGCTGCAGGGGCCTTACCAGTTTGATCTGGCGTTTACGAACATAAAAAGCGTTCCGTTTGAAAAAACGGTCACTGGCAGCCGATTGGTGATCATAGGTAAGGGCGTAAAAAGAGATAAGCTCGCCCGGTTGTTTCCGTCTCCCCTTGCATTCCTGTAGCAGAGCATAATCCTGGCCTGATCATTCAACGATCTTCCCCCCTTCAAGCAACAGCACCCTGTCGGCAACTCGTTCAGCCTGGACCCGGTCATGGGTTGTCATGATAACCGTAGTTTGCCCGCGCTGCTTCAGCTGTAGAATAATATTTTCAATGATCCCGGTATTTTTTTCGTCAATAGAGGCAGTCGGCTCATCAAGGAAAAGCACCTCCGGTTCAATAACCAGTGCCCGTGCCATTGCAACCCGCTGAGCTTCGCCGCTTGAGAGGGTAAGCGCGTTCTGATCCTTTTTGTGGCTGAGCCCTGTGAATTCAAGAACGCTGTCAGTCCTGTCGTTAGATTCCCTGCCGGATATGCCCCGAATGCGCAGACCATAAGAAACATTCCGGGAGACCGACATATTGAAAAGCCCGGCCTTCGGCAAGACAAGTGTTATTCTGCGCATCAGTGTCATTCCATCCGGGGCCTCATGCACTCCGTCGAGATACCTTACCTCTCCCTTATCAGGCCGCTCAAGCAGGGCGCATATGCGCAGAAATGTTGACTTGCCGCAGCCGTTGACACCTGTCAATACATATATTCCGTGTTCTGTAAAAGACCAGGAGCAGTCCTGCAGCACCTGATTGTTGTCATAGCTCTTGTCAATGCCGACTGCCTGCAGATTGAGACTCACCGGTTTGCTCCGGTCATGCCTTTTTTCTGAAAAACATGGAGCAGAACATTGACAATGAGAGAGATCAGGAGCAGTATGACGCCTATGGCCAACGCAAGTTCGAAATTGCCTTTGTCCGTTTCGAGCGCTATGGTCGTCGTCATGACGCGCGTAAACCCTGCGATATTTCCGCCAACGATCAGGATCGCACCGACCTCTGCCATAACTCTGCCAAATCCCGCTATAACTGCTGCCATGATCCCGTACCGCGCCTCATTGATAATGGTCAGTGAGACCTGTAAAGGGGTTGCTCCGAGTGTAGTGGCCGCATATCGTATGACAGGATCGACTCCCATGATCGCCGCGTGGCTCAGGGAAGCTACGATCGGGAAGGCAAGAATTGTCTGAGCAATAATCATTGCCGTTGGCGTATACAACAGCGCCATGAACCCAAGGGGCCCGCTTCTGGAGAGGAGCAGATATACAAAAAGTCCTATAACCACAGGGGGCAAGCCCATGAAGGTGTTAAGTATACTTATAAAAGCCCCGCGGAATGGGAATTGCCGAAAGCCGAGAATGGCACTGAGCGGAAGGGCCATAACGGTCGACACCAACAGGGCTGTTCCGGAAACCTTGAGAGAAAGCAGGATAATGCCCATCAATTCATCGTTAAAATGCAGCATGAGTGAGAAGGCTTGACTGAATCCTTCGAGTATTGAACTCATTGGCTGATCTTATCTACCGCTAACATGCCGACTCATTATTTCGCGTTCGGGATAAAGAGCGCATTGCCATTGCTGTCCTTAAAGGCAGCGATCGCCTGCTGCCCCTCTTTTGATATCATCCAATTCACAAACTCCATCGCCTCTTTGTAATTGACGTGCTTATGTTTCTCCGGATTAACCGCCATGATGCCATACTGGTTAAAGAGTGTCGGATCACCTTCGTGAACGATGACCATTTCGAGTTTATCCTTGTCCTTTGTCGCAAGCCAGGTGCCGCGGTCAGTGAGCGCGTACGCACGCTTTTCATTGGCTATCCTCTGGGTCTTTTCCATGCCCTGCCCCACTTCGAGATACCATTTCTGACCTTTTGGCTCAATGCCCGCCTTCTTCCAGATGGAAAGCTCCTTGGTGTGCGTTCCGGAATTGTCTCCCCGGGAAACGAACTGGGACACAGTGCTTATTTTCCTGAATGCCTCAACCGTTGACTTTATTCCTTTGACCTTGGCAGGATCATCGCTGGGACCGATGATAACGAAATCGTTGTACATAACATCAGACCGGTTGATAAAGAACCTCTCTTCAACAGCCTTCAGTTCCTGCTCTTTTGCATGCACAAAGGCAACATCAGCATCACCCCTTTTGCCCATTTCAATGGCAGCCCCTGTGCCGCGGGCCACGACCTTCACCTTTATCCCTGTCTTTTTTTCGAAGATCGGCAGAATGTGATTGAACAATCCGGAATTTTCAGTGCTCGTTGTCGATGCGCAGATGATCTCTGTTGCCGCTGATGCAGTCATTGAAGTGAAGGCAGCCATGCACACTGCCAATGCTAAAAAAAATCTAATCTTCTTTCCCATCACTCCTCCATAATCGCCTGTTTTTAAAAGCCTAAATTCTGTTCTTCACGCTCAAGAAATTTCTGAAAATCGTCATGGAATTTCCAGAAAAGTTTTATAGCCAGCTCTCCTTCATTTGTGACCAGCGTTCCACCTCCACCCTTCCCTCCTGCTGCAGTCACGACAAAGGGTTTTGGAGCCTGACGGTTCATCGAATCGATCAGCACCCAGGCACGCCGATATGACAGTTCCATCGATTTAGCAGCCTTTGTTATGGAACCAAACTCCCGGATCCTCTCAAGGAGCACAACCCGGCCGTATCCAAGGAATGTCCCCTCGCTGCCATCAAGCCAAATGTGGCCTCTACAGATAGCAAGCGGTTCTCTTCTCTTTGTTAAAGACTTTTTCTTTTTTTGCATGGGCGTAATATACAAAAATGAATAACGAAAAGGCAAGGGGGGAAAAAAGCGCTGTTTGAGGAGGTTTTAACTACTTCTTCACATAATCGCTGAGGCCGTATTTTCTGAGTTTAAGATAAAGGGTCTTTCGGTCAATGCCAAGGACCTGACTTGTCTTTGACTGATTGCCATTGAATTCCCTCAGTACCCGGAGAATGTAGTCACGCTCCATCTCCTCAAGTGAGCCGGCTGCTGCTTTATCGCCGGCTGTATGTGCAACTGGAATCGAAAGGTCCTTGCCGGCGATCGTTTCAGAGTCAGAGAGGATCACCGCCCGCTCGATCACATTCTCGAGTTCCCGCACATTTCCCGGCCAGGCGTATCTGCCGAGCGCTTCGAGAGCTTCAGGGGTGAAGCCCCTTACGGTCTTGGAAAGTTTTTGGCTGTATTTCCGGGCAAAAAACACTGCCAGTTCTTCGACCTCTTCAGCCCGTTCCCGAAGCGGAGGGATCAAAATATTAATGACATTAAGCCGGTAATACAGATCTTCCCTGAACGTTCCCTGACGTATGAGCTCACGCAGGTCCTTGTTCGTTGCGGCGATTACGCGGACATCCACGTTCATGATTTTGTTGCCGCCCACGCGCCTGAATTCGCCGGTGTCAAGGAACCTCAAAAGCTTCGCCTGGAGCCCTATCGGCATCTCGGCGATCTCATCAAGAAAGAGCGTTCCCTTGTCAGCAACCTCCACAATGCCATGCTTCGTCTCATACGCATTCGTAAACGCCCCTTTTTCGTGGCCAAAAACCTCTGACTCGATCAGGTTCTCTGAAAAAGTGGCGCAGTTCAGGGCAATGATCGGCACTGCGTTACGCCTGCTGTAGTGCCAGATCGTGTTCGCCACCAGTTCCTTGCCTGTACCGCTTTCGCCCTGAATAAATACCGGAGAATCCGTGGGAGCGATCTTCTGTATCAGGTCATGGATTTCTTTCATCTGGCGTGAACTGCTGATGAACCTGAAGGGGGTCTCCTTTCTCACCAACTCCTGTTCAAGAAGCTGCGTTTTGATGCTAAGCCTGCCGAAATCATACGCCCTGTTGATAATGATCACCAGTTCGTCTAACTTATAGGGCTTTGTGAGATAATCGTAAGCGCCGTATTTCATTGCCTCTACCGCTGTTTCGACCGTTGCCTTTCCGGTAAGAACGATGATCGCAGGCGCAGAAGGGTCTGTCTTGAGCTTCTTCATGACCGATATGCCATCCACACCAGGCATCATGATATCCAGAAGCACAACATCATAGCTGTTCTGCTTTGCAAGACTGAGCGCGGTCTTTCCATCAGGCGCCACCTCGACAGAAAAGCCCTTTCGCGTAAGTTCCTTATTCAGCAGTCTCCGCAGCGGCTCTTCATCGTCGACAACGAGGATCTTAATCATGGATTGCCCTTACCGGGAGCCATATGATAAATGTCGTGCCCTCATTCACCTCACTGACCGCATCAATGCTTCCGCCATGCTCGTCAATGATCTTGTGGCATATCGAAAGGCCGAGGCCGGTACCCTCTCCCACAGGCTTGGTAGTGAAAAAAGGATCGAAGATCTTTCCTAATATGGCAGGATCAATACCTGAACCAGTGTCTGAGATCGTCACGCCAACGCCGGGGTCATGCTGCAGAAGTCCGCCCTCTTCATGCCTCTCGGTTGCAATCGTAATGCTTCCACCCTCAGGCGTGAAGTACATGGAATTGATGATGATATTCATGAATACCTGTCTCAAATTTCCGGGATCTGCAAAGATCTTCGGGATATCTCTGTCAAGCCTGAGCTCAATGTAATGGTTCAGCCTCTTGGCCCGGTGGTTCACCAGGAGTATGACCTCTTTGATCAGTTCATTCATATCTATCTCGCGGAACGTTCCGCCTGTCGGCCGCGCAAAATCAAGAAGGCTTCTGAGAATGCCCTTGCACCTGAAGATCTCGTTATGGATCGTCTGGAGATACTCCGGAAAATCTTCGAACTCCGGAACAACCCGCAGCGTCTCATCTTTTGCGCGGTCAAGGAGCGCCTCCGAATACCCTGCAATAATACCGAGAGGGTTATTAATCTCATGTGCAATGCCGGCCACAAGCGTACCCAGAGATGCAAGCTTGTCCGAGCGTATCAGCTGCTGTTCAAGCCGTTTCTGGCTGGTCACATCCTTGAGGTAGTGGACAAGGGAATAGAGCCGCCCCTCATCATCGATAAGAGGATAGGTCCAGAAATGAAAAATATTGCCGCTCATGCCTTTGAGCTCCCGGAAACAGGGGCTCTTTCCCGCCACAGTCTCTGCGCAGAGACATTCTTCATCAAGTGCTCCGACCCGTTCCAGCAGCTCCCGGCAGCTCCTGCCGATAGCCTCTGCTGCCCTGAGTTCCGCTCTGACAAGGACTGCCCTGTTGGCGCGTATGACACGTCGGTTGCTGTCCTCGATCCAGACCATGTCCGTAATGGCGTCAAAGGTCTTTTCCCACTCTTTCTTGTCGCGCGAGAGCTCCTCAAAAAGAAGCGCATTTTCCAATGCAATCGAAATATGCTTGGCAACCGGCAGGAGGATATCAAGATCCCTCCCGGAATAGTTGCCCGGTTTACGACTGTCAAAATTGAAGACGCCGAGGATCTTGTCATGATAAAGCGGTATGCTTATGGTTGAACTGATGCCCTCTCTGAGCAGCTTTTTGTCGAGAACAAATTCCGCACTGCTCAGGTCACGGTTGATCCAGGGCTTGTTATTCCTCACAACCCAGCCTGCGCTCGTCCCTTCGATCGGAGCCCTCACCCCTTTGCTCATGATCGTCTGCATCTCCGTATCAAGGGCAAAGATCAGCAGGTTGTCCTCCTTCTCGTCAAAGAGCAGAAGGCTTGCCCGGTCATAATCGATGAGCTTCCTGATCTCTGATACCATAATCCTGAATATCGTACCTATGCTCAGGCTCGAGTTCACGATGCCGCTCAGTTCGTTGATCAGCTCGATCTGCTTCATCTTCTCATGGAGCTGATCAATAAGCACATCCTGAACAACGGCAAGCCTGAGCTGACGGCCCGCCTCAGAGCAGGGAATTATGGAGATCGTCGCATTGAACTGAATGCCGTCTTTTCTGACACAGGGAGATACGAACCTGTCTGAGGTGCGATCGACCTCATGAGAGGTTTGGGCAGAGCAAGGCTGATCAAAGGTATGCGCCGCCCGGTCAGAAAGGATGAGGACATCAAGGGAAGTGCCGGATAGTTGGTCGTTCGAATAGAAAAAAAGAGAAGAAGCGTTTTCATTGCAGGAAACAATCTTCAGGGCAGCATCAAAAACAAGTGCCGGCATTCTGAGCAGATCAAAGGCATTAAGCAGTCCGGCAGCTTCAGGCAGATGAAGAGTCTTCATTGGATTATTATAGCACTACCATCAGCGGCAAGGGACTGCGGCAGGGATGCTGCAAAGCTGAGCTCGCGTTAGGTCTGAACTAGCCTCCTGCCAGCTTCATACGCATCTTTCAGCGCAGTCGGGTGATCAACAATGGCACCCTTGGCGTCCACGCCAAGAAAGCCTAACACTTCATGGGCTGGTACACTTATCGTCCTGAAGAAGGCCTTGGCAGCCGCATCGCCGCACTGAATACCGATCTCTTTTTTCATGCCGCCGACAAGCATGAGCAGCCCCTTCCTGCCGTGCGGTCCTTCAGGGATGGTCTTCTTGAGGAGGTACTTCTCACACCAGAACGCCTGACAGCGGTCAACCATGGTTTTTGCCTGGGCGCTCATGCCGAAGAAAAAGATCGGGGAGGCGAGGATGATCCTGTCAGCCTCCCTGATCTCGCGGTATATTTCGGTCATGTCATCGTTAATGATACAGACACCGGTCTTGTCGCACCCGCCGCAGTCCTGGCAGGGCATGATATTCAGAACATTGAGCCTGAAGTTCTTCACCTCATGTCCCTGCTCCTGAATGGCCCTTACCGCTGCATTGAGAAGAAGCTCGGTATTGCCGTCAACCCTCGGGCTGCCTAAAAATGCGACGACCTTCATGGTTCAGTCCATCTTTTTGAATGCCTGCTTCTTCGCACCGCAGATCGGGCATTCGTCCGGTGCATGGTCCTCTACAGTATTACCGCAGACCTGGCAGACGAAATAATCAGTCTCCAGATTCTTGCCGAGGGTCTCGAGCGCCTTCTTGTACAAGTCAGCGTGGACCTTCTCGACCTCGTTAGCATAGACAAAGGTCCTTTCGGCAAGGGCATTACCCTCAGCCTTTGCCTCGCTGATCATCTTCGGGTACATGCTCTCAAACTCAAAGGTCTCTCCGCTGATGGCAGCCTCAAGGTTCTCCTTTGTCGATTTGACCCCGCCGAACTCGCGCAGATGGTTGTGCGCATGCACGGTCTCTGCCTCTGCTGCGGCCCTGAACAGCTTTGCCGCCTGTTTGTATCCTTCTGCCTCTGCCTTCTTTGCAAAGGCAAGGTATTTCCTGTTTGCCTGTGATTCTCCGGCAAATGCCTCTTTAAGGTTCTTCTCCGATTTTGTTGCCATGCTGACTCCTCCTTATGTGATGTTTTATCTGGATGCCAAACGTTTCACAATGTTCAGACCCATTATACTATGAAATGTTCCAGCCAACGGGACGAAAGGTTTACATTAATGCACCCTCTTTTATCCTATTATTTCAAATGCGGTCTTGCCGACCTTGCAGACAGGGCATTTCCAGTCGTCAGGCAGATCCTCGAATTTTGCAGCCTGTTCTTTTTCTTTATAGAGCCACTTGCAGGTTGCACAACGCCAGAGGCCGAAGTCCTCCCGCTCGCCGGTTGTTGAAACAACTTCCCAACCCTTTTCAATCCATTCCTCAATGCGGGGCGGGTAGTATCCGGAGAATATGGTCTTGTCACGCGTATCCTCCATCGAAACTTCGACTGAATATTCACCTTTTCTGACTTTATAGCCCCAGTCAAACAGTTCGACAGACTCAGGCCCTGTTGCCTTGCCTGCAAAGGTGAATATATTCCCGCTCCTTTTTACTTTTGTCCAGCTGTAACAGCAGGGCAGCACTGATGTGCAACCGCATTTGCCGTTCTTCAGATCGAGGCCGTCTACTCTCATACCGCCAGGTATCTTTTCAATGAATATATCCATGCTTTGCTCCAAGGTCAGGGGTTCTGCTTCGGATGAAACAGTCAGTGGATGGTCGCTTCTTTCTTAAAAACCTTATGGCCGCAGGATTGACACACCGTCTCATCCTCGTCTGTCCATATCTCTATCTCATTGCCGCATTTGATGCAGGCAATGAATTCCGGGACCGGAACACTCTTTGTGCTGCAGTGGCTCTTCTGTTTCTGCCTGATGTCATTGCCCTGCATTTGCCTTCCTCCAGCCCTCGCCTGCAAGCCTGTCCATACGGTCGGTGCCCCATTTCCTGATCTCAGCGAGGTACTGTTTTGGATTGATCTTCGAAAGCTTCACCAGTTCCTCCCGCTCCCTGACCGAATCGATGTGATCCATCGGATAAACCCCGCGCCAGGTACAATATCCCTGATCAAAGAGATAATCGGGAGTAAGGGGGGCTCCCGGCAGCTTGTGCGCCATGAACTGGGCCACTTCCATGTCAAAGTCAATGACCCAGCCGTTGTCCCGGAGCATGGACCCGGCGTTATACGCGATATCAGAAGAACAATTGGGACAATAGAGCTTGTTTACAACTTCTGCCGGCATGATGTCGTCGCGAAAATTAAAACTTGCCGTGTGGGTGCCGCACTTACAGATCATCTTGTGGTCAATACACATACTACCCTCCTCAGGAATTTCCTGGTATTTAATTCCTGTCCTTACAGGCAGGACAGATGCCGTAAAACTCGATATGATTGCCGGTCAACCTGAACTCTCCGCTCACGTCCTCAGGCAGATCAAGGTTAAACGTCATATTGATATCCAGGACCCTCCTGCATGACGTACAGATGAGGTGATGGTGAGGATCCGTGCAGGGGTCAAACCGCTTCTTGCCCGGGTCGATCGTTAACTCAAGAATTTGACCTTTCCCTCTCAAGGTGTCCAGCGTGTTATATACTGTTGCAAAGGACATGGTCGGATGCTGAACAGAAACCGCCTTATAGATGTCATCCGCTGACGGATGGTCTGTATTGCCGTCGAGGAAATCGAGAATTGCAAGCCTCTGTGGCGTGAGCTTCAAACCTATGTCTTTAAATTTATACATGAGCTATCTAATAACAATTACTATCTGATAAAAGATATCATATAAGAATTATTCTTGTCAAGAAAAAATTATTCCCCATAAGGTATTCGCAGCGGTCGCCGTAAACTTGGAGGGAGAAAATAGAAATAATTATGATCGACTCCTGTTCGATAACAGACGTGACACCTGCAGAAGGAGGCATTAAGTTGTGAAGAGCAAAAACAGCATACTAACATGCTACAATATGTGCCGGAAGATATGAAAAAGATATTTGTCATAGAAAGGTCTGCAGACGTATTCAATACGGTGAAGCATTATCTTAAAGAAGACAATCTCCCTTACATAGCCTTTCAGAATATCCGCGAAGCACTTGTTTCTCCGGATCTGCCGGCACTTATCATCCTTTTTGGCAATGACAGCCTTCTGGATATCCGGGCAGACCTTGCCGACTTAAAAGATAACCCCTTATTCGTAAAGATACCGAAGATCCTGATACTGCCATTTAATGCAACGATCACTCAGGGAGAATGCAGAAGCCTTGATGTACAGGAGACGTTTATCATCCCCGTCGAAAAACTCCAGTTCCAGACCGCTATCTCCAAGTTCCTTCTGAGGTCACCGCGCCGCGTCTTCCGCATCCTGGTGAACGTTCAACAGGATGGGAGCAATCTCCGCTATTCAGGCATATCCATGGACTTCAGCGAAAGCGGCATGGCCTTTGAGTGCGTCTCCGATTTTCCGATTGGAGAAAAACTCCAGGTCAGCTTTGTGAACCCGAAGAACCGCAGCAGGTTTTCGCTTAAGTCAGAGGTCGTAAGAAAAACATCAACGCCGACCGGCAGTTCGGTCTTCTATGGCGTAATGTTCAGGCAGATGTCAGAAAAAGACGCTCAGGAGATCTCGCAGTTCATCTCCGGCAGTTCATAGCCCCCCTTAACTGAGCGCCTTCAATATCCCGTTTAATAAAGCCGTCGGTGTAGGCGGACAGCCAGGGATGCAGGCGTCGACCGGAATCACCTTGTCGATGCTGCCCAAGGAGGCGTAGCTCTGTCCGAATATGCCGCCGGTGCAGCCGCAGTCTCCCACCGCAATCACCAGTTTGGGCGCAGGCGTGGCATCATAGGTCCTTCTGAGGGCGATCTCCATGTTATGAGCAACAGGCCCGGTGACGAGCAGCAGGTCTGCAAAACGCGGGGATGCGGTGAAGTGCATACCGAACCTTTCACAGTTATAGATCGGGTTATTCATGGCATGGATCTCCAGTTCGCAGCCATTGCAGGAGCCTGCATCCACCTGCCTGATCGTAAGGCTCCTTCTGAACCGTTTTCTGATAACCTCTTCGAGCCTTGTCCCGACCTCCCAAAGCTCTGCATCAAGGTCAGACTGGAGAGGTTCGGTCACAACGCCTGTCCGGAATATCTGACGCAGTATCCGTATCATGAAAACCTCTTTAAAAGTCGAAAATGCTGGCAACATGAGACGGGTTTGTAAAAAGCTCCGGAGGCAAGGCGCGCAAAAAAGGAGGAATGAGGCGTAATGAGAATTACGTCGCAGTGACGAGTTTTGAAGCGCAACGCAGCATACGGACTTTTTACGAAGCCGTTTATCATAAGTCGTGTCCTGAATAGGATTGATTAAAACTCTTATTGCAGAGCGGGAAATCGGGCACAATGTTGCCCAATACTGCCAGTTCAAGGGCAAGCCAGTTGACGCTGGACGGGTCCCTGACCATGCAGCGATTCACCTCGCTGTGAGGTCCCGACTGGAGCCAGTAGATGATCTCACCCCGCCAGCCCTCGACAGCGGCAAAGCCGGATATATCAGGCCTCGGCAATGCAACCGGAACTGCGATCTCACCTTCAGGCATATCTTCGAGGAATTTTCTGATGATCCTGATCGACTCCCTGACCTCCTGTATCCTGACCCAGGCCCTTGCGTGTACATCTCCCGATATAAGAACCGGCACATCAAGCTCAAGGTAGTGGTGCTGGTCAAACGGCGGGAAGGGGTTGAATATCCGGCAATCAAGGTTCAGGCCGCTGGCCCTCGCAACGACTCCGACAACGCAAAGTTCCCGTGCCCTCTCCGGGGTAAGTATCCCCGTATCCCTCACCCTGTCTTCAAGGGACGAATGCTCATCGTAGATGACAACAAGTCTTTCAAAATCCTTTGAGAGCATATCCATTTCAGTCAATATCTCTTTTTTGCCTGCGGCATCGATGTCCACAGTTACGCCGCCGGGGACCACCCGGTCCATGATAAACCGATGGCCGAAAAGCTTTTGGTTCGTACTGACGATCATTTCGCGCAACCGTGACATCTGAAAAATCATGAAGGCAAAAGCAGCGTCATTGCAGATGGCGCCGATATCGCCAAGGTGGTTTGCAATCCTCTCCCGTTCAAGAAACAGGGCCCGAAGCCAATAGGCACGTTCGGGCGGACTGCAGCCGGCCATGGACTCAAGCGCCATGCAGTATGCAATACTGTGAGCAACCGTGGTATCGCCTGAGACCCTTCCTGCAAGCAAAGCGCCGTCTTTCCATGAAAGTGACTCGAATCTTTTTTCGATGCCTTTATGCACATAACCAAGTCGCGCTTCAAGATTGATCACATCTTCCCCAAGGGCCTGAAAGCGGAAATGTCCCGGCTCAATGATACCTGCATGGACCGGGCCGACCGGTATTTCGTACACACCTTCTCCCTCTGCCCTCACCCAGGCGTATTCTCCCGGCACTCTCGCCATCGGTTTTGATGCATCAAAGGTCTTCCTCAGGGGCCAGGCATCAGCAGGCCAGTCCTCAAACTTGATCCATGGCCGTGTATCAGGATGACCTGTCGGCGTGATACCCATGAGGCTCTGTATCTGCCGCTCGAAACGGAAGGCAGGAACGAACTTTTTTGCAAGACTCGGAAACCGGAGATCGTCTGACGGAACTTCCGTTTTGACAATCAGGTATTCAGCCCCCCATCGGTAGCAGGCATATATACCAAAGCCCCTCCCAAAGGCGGTCTCATCAGCCGCCCATTCTGCAGCCAGAAGAGCATAGGCCTTTTTCATCACCCTTGCGGCCTCAGCAAACCTGCCCCGCTTAACAACACAGGAAGAAACAGAAACAGGATGCTGACCCTCGTCGAACCGTGCTTCCTCACCAAAAACTGATATAATGGCTTCTTTCAGCATACTCATTTCAATAACTCCACCGCAGTATGAAACCACGTATTCAGAAAGGCAGGCATATATATACCGATGATCAGGACCAGGGCTAAATGGAGCAGCACCGGCAGATGCGCTGCCTTGACCGGCCTTTGATAGGACGGGATATCTCCTGAGACCATGGGCTGAACTTTTCTGAAGAGCGCCGCAAACGTTACACCAAGGCCGAGGAGGAGAAAGGGAGTCAGATAGGGGGCGTCCTTCATGGTTGCTGTCAGTATCAGAAATTCGGACGTAAAGATCCCGAAGGGAGGCATTCCAACAATGGCCATCACACCGATCATCAGGCCCCAGCCGACAAGGGGATTGCCCTTAAAAAGACCCCTGATCCTTTCCATCTCCTGGGTCCGGTGCATCTGCGAGGCATGACCGACGGTAAAGAATATGGCTGATTTCGCAAGGCTGTGAACGAGCATATGCAGCAGAGCGCCAAAGGTGGCGATGGGGCCGCCGAGGCCGAAGGCAAAGGTCGCTATGCCCATATGTTCTATGGATGAATAGGAGAACATGCGTTTGATATCCTTCTGCCTGAGCAGTGAAAATGCTGCAACGAGGATAGAGAGAAGACCGAAGCCCATCATGATATTGCCTGCCTGGTGCGTATGGGTCGATCCGTCAACAAGCACCTTGCACCGCACAAGCGCATACAGGGCGATATTGAGCAGGAGGCCCGAGAGCACTGCGGATATGGGCGTAGGTCCTTCGCTGTGTGCATCCGGCAGCCAGTTATGGAGCGGCACAAGGCCGACCTTGGTGCCATACCCCACCATCAGAAAAACAAAAGCGAGGGAGAGCACGGTCGGTTCAAGGCTCCCGCTCACCCTGCTCAGGTTTGTCCAGAGAAGGGCTTCGCCCCCTTCTCCCAACACCTTCTCTGCCGCAAAGTAGAGCAGCACGGTCCCAAACAGGGCCTGCGCTATGCCGACACCGCAGAGGATAAAGTATTTCCATGCAGCCTCGATAGCTGTCGGCGTGCGGTACAAAGAGACAAGAAGGACCGTAGAGAGAGTAGCCAGTTCCATAGCAATCCAGAGCACGCCGACATTATTGGTCAGAAGGCAGAGGAGCATGGCGAAAATAAAAAGCTGGAACATGGCATGGTAAAACCGCATTCGGATTTTGCCGACACGGCCATGCTCCCGCTCCCGCCGCATGTACCCCCGGCTGAACATGGCGGTGGTCATCGAGACAAAAGAGGTGAGCACCGAAAGATAGATATTAAAGGCATCCACAAAGAAGAACTTTCCCCCTGCAAGCATGGGGCCCTGCAGATATACCTCGAGTGCAAGACCGAGCCCGGTCGCAAGCGTTGCAGCAGAACCGAGGATATTGATCTCCGGGGCGAATTTCCGGTCGCCGACAAAGGCCAATATTGCAGCCGCACAAAGGGGAACCCCCAGCAGGACCAGAAGCATTGTGCTGCTGTTCATGGCCACCTAATCTCCCTCCTTCAGCCGCGCCATCTGTTCGACATCCAGGCTGTCAAAGGTCCTGTTAATATGAAAAAAGAATATGCCGAAGATAAAGGCCGCAATCAGGACATCAAGGGCAACGCCGAGTTCAACAACAAGCGGCATACCGTACGTCGCGCTCGTTGCAGCGAAGAAGAGCCCGTTTTCCAGCGCAAGAAATCCGATAATCTGGGTGACCGCATGCTTTCTGGTGATCATCATCAGGAGGCCTAACATTACAGTCGCAAGGGCAACCGCAATGGTTGAACGGGTTACAAGATTGGAGAGCTCTCTGACAGGCGCGGTAAGATGATAGGAAAATATTACCAGCGCAATGCCGATCATCATGGTCGTCGGGATATTCACGATCGTCTCGACCTCTTTGCGGATCTTGAGGCGGTGGATCAGCACATGGAGAATGTAGGGAAGCAGGAAGACCTTGAGGGAGAGGGTCAGCACAGACGATATGTAGAGATGATGCCTGTCTGCAACAAAACCGACAATGGCCGTGTTCAGAGAAAGAAAAAAACCCTGCCAGGCAAAAAGATGGATCAGGCCGTACACCCTCTTCTGCACCAGCATCCCGAATGCCGTAAGAAGGACCAGGGCTGCAAGAAAGCTGTTTATCTGTGCCGCAATATGCAGGTTCATTTTACTCTAAAATAAAAAATGACAACATGCCCAGGGTTGCCATCAGGAATGCAGATCCTAAAAATTCGGTCAAACGGAAAAGCCTCATCTTTGCCAGACCGGTCTCTATCAAAACGAGCACAATGCCGGCGGCAGCGAGCTTAAGCAGGAGGAACACAAATGCGAGGCCGGAAGCAATAATACTGCCTGTTCCAATGCCCCACGGGAAGAAGAGCACAGCTCCAAGAGCCATAAAAAGCGTAAGCTTCATCATACCTGCCCATTCAAAAAGAGCGAGGTGCCTCCCCGAATATTCAAGGAGCATTGCCTCATGGATCATGGTCAGCTCCAGATGTGTTGTAGGGTTGTCAACGGGTATCCGGCCGGTCTCAGCGAGACTCACCAGCACAAAGGCAAGGAACGCAAAGGCAAGTGACGGCCGCAGAACAGACTGGCCGCTAAAGACGACCTGCACGATCTGGGAAAGCGAGGTTGACCCGGCTGCGAGGGAGACCGTGAATATGGCCATGAGCATGGCTGGCTCGGCCAGAGAAGCTATGGTCATCTCCCTGCTTGATCCCATGCCGCCAAACGCTGTGCCGATGTCCATGCCTGCCAGCGAGGTAAAGAACCGTGCGATTGCAAAAAGCGCCACCAGCACAATGGCATCAGCAGATGCAGCAAGGGGCAGGTCAACAGACAACATCGGAATGATCCCTCCTGCAAGGGTTGCCGTCCCAAAGACGATATACGGGGTGAACCTGAATATCCAGGAAGCGTTCTCCGCCAGGATCACATCCTTTGCAAAGAGTTTCATGAGGTCACGGTAAGGCTGAAACAGCCCTGCAGTTGTCCGGCCCTGGAGCCAGCACTTCAGCATCCTGACCCAGCCGACAAAGGCCGGGGCAATGGCCAAAATGATCAGAATCTGGAGCATCTCCGCGGCAAAGGGATAAAGGTTCATCGTGTAACCATCAGCAGAAAAATAATAGTCACAAAAGAGTAGATAAGATAGGTCTGTATACGGCCCTGCTGCAGTTTGCCTACCAGGCGCGACATCAGGAAACTGGCATCAACAAGCGGCTTGTAGATCCAGCCCCAGAAACGGTCACGTATGCGGAGCGCATAATGCATCTTTCCGGGGAATGCCCTGTGCGCTGCCTGGGGATCCAGCTTCACCCTCTCCCTGATGCTGAAGAAAAAGCCGAAGATCCTCCGTAAGGGCATCGCAAACGAAGTTGAGGTATATTGCATACGCTGCGTCACCTTCTCAAAACCGCAGTCCCAAAGCGGAACCCGCTTGATAGAGCCTTTTTTGACATGCAGGATCAGATAGGCAATAACGATGACCGCGAGTATCACGAAAAAAACCATCGGGCCGGAGTATGAGGCCCTCTCGCGCGCAACAGGCGTCAGCCACATCCAGCCGAAGGCGCCTGCCGTTGTGCTGATCTTCGAGCCGACAAGATGCTCAGGCACGCTGTCCATCCAGTCGATAACAAGGGTCGGCAGAATGCCTAAGAAGAGGCAGCAGACCGCTGCCATGATCATACCCAGCTTCATCGGCCAGTTCACCTCATGGATCTGTGGGGCATGCTGACCGCGCCACTGGCCCAGGAAGGTGACGCCAAAGGCCTTCACAAAACAGGCAGCGGATAACGCCGCAGTAAGCGCAAGGAGCGCTGCGCCCATCGGAATAAGCAGCTTCATCAGCGGGCTCGGCAGGGAAGGAGAGAGAAGAAAGGCCTGAAATGTCAGCCACTCAGATACAAAACCATTAAAAGGCGGCAGTCCTGATATTGAGACACAGCCCACAAGGAAGAGGCCGGAGGTCCAGGGGAGCATATGAATAAGACCACCCATCTTTTCCATGTTTCTTTCGTGCGCAGCATGCAGCACGCCGCCGGCACCCATGAAGAGAAGCCCTTTGAACATGGCATGGTTCAGCGCATGATAAAGGCCGGCAGTAAGCGCAAGGGCAGCAAGCAGGGGCAGCTGAAACGACGTGAATATCATCGCAAGGCCTATGCCGATAAGCACAATGCCGATATTTTCGACCGAGGAATAGGCTAACAGTCTCTTGAGGTCATTCTGCATCAGCGCAAACAGCACGCCAAGGACAGCCGATATCAGGCCCAGCATCAAGACCAGCGCTCCCCACCACCAGGGAAAAACATGTATGAGGTCAAAGGTCACCCGGACAATACCGTATATGGCCGTTTTGAGCATAACACCGCTCATAAGGGCTGAGACATTTGACGGGGCAACAGGGTGGGCCTCAGGAAGCCAGACGTGCAGCGGGATAACTCCTGCCTTTGCGGCAAAGCCGAAAAAAGAGAGTAGGAATGCTGCAGTCGCCCATGCAGGCGTATATTCTGCCTGCCGCATGGCGTCAAAGGTATAACCGTGGAACCCTTCAAATCCTGTTACAAGGCCGGCCATGACCCCAAAAGAAAGGAGTATCGCAATGGCGCCGACATGGGCAACAACCATATAGAGGAATGCTGCACGCCGGTTTTCAAGGTGTTCGTCCTCAAAAAGCACAAGGAAGTATGATGCTGCGGCCATCACCTCCCAGGCGACAAGAAAGAAGAGAGCGTCATCAGCAAGGATGACCATGAACATGCCGGCAAGGAATAGCGCATAAAACACGACAAGCCGTGTGACCGGCCTCTGGGCAATGATGCCCTTGACATAGCCTAATGAATAGATCGAAACAAAGAAAGAGAGGCCACCCACGATCGTGAGAAAAAATCCTGCAAGCGGATCGAGCCTGAGATGAAAGGGCAGGTCCGGCAGGCCGATGGCCATGACCGCCTGATTGGCAATGTTGCTGCTGACCGTCCATGCACCGGCAACAAGGGCAACGAGAGAAGCAACAGATGCGAGAGAAAAGCTGACAGCCACAAGCAGGTGCTGGAACCTGGACAGGAACATGGCCAGGACCGCTGATCCCAAAAGCAGTATTACAGCAGCGCCGGCAAGCTCAATAGGGGCAATATTCATTCCGCATTTCCCGGACCGAATATCTCGGCCTCTTTTGAAAGAAAAATATCATAGAGCTGGTCAAGCGGAATATTCCTCTTCACTGCCGAGATAACCTGATCGTCCTTGAGCAGTCTCGAAAGCTTGGCCTGGATCCTCAGAAACCTCTTTTCGCTCTTTGGGAAAATGTAAAAAAGCGTATCCACATTTTCCTTGTCCAGCGCCCCAAACGGGATCTGGCGCTCAAGCCTGCAGAGGGCAACAGATGATAACGAAGCGGTAAATTCCCCAAAAGGCCGCGGATGGGGAAAGGCGATGCCATTGCCGATGGCAGTAGGACAGAGGTTCTCCCGCTCTATGATGGCGTCGAAAAGCCTTTTTGTATCAATCTGGGGAATCGCCGTCTTGATGCTCTCGAGGCATGACATTATCGCAGTCTCTTTCGTATTGCCTGCAACATTATAGTATATGCCGCCTCTCCTCAACATCCCGGTCACTGAGATGAACTCTTCATCCGAATGGGCGCCTTTTTTCGAAGCATGATAGTGAAATTCGCGTGTATCTTCAATCCAGGAAGCGATTTCTCTCCTGTCGAATCTCCACTGACCGCCAACCCTGAAGCAGGGTATGGTCTCGTCCTTTATCATCCGGTAAATAGTCTTATCCGAGACATTCAGGAGTTCTGCAACATTTTTTACGCTGAGATTCATTTTTGCGGTTATTATCCGATTTTGTTTAAATTCAAGCTGTTATATGTTAATAGAAGCGACTGTTCTTGTCAATTTTATCGGACTTCACGTAACAATTATTGACATGAAATGACATGATCACTATAATCAAGCCATATTAATCCAATAATAGACAATTTAGGACAGACAATCCAATAAACGAAAGGTGAAAAAATTATGAAAAAAAGTTTAGCTGCAGTTATGGCGATCGTTAGTATTATTGCATTTTCGGGCTGCGCACAAAAAAAAGTAGCAACAGTTGATCAAACATCTGCTCCGGTATCCGCACAGACCAAACCTGCGGACAGAGAAGCCCCGGCAGCAGATTCCAAAAAAATTCCTACTGAGTCGGTGACATCACTTGACAAGGACAAGAAAGAGACGGTACCGGCATATGTCAGGGAATTGCAGGCAAAGGTACAGGACGTCTATTTCGCTTATGACAAATACGATCTGTCCGACGATGCAATAAAAGCAGTGAAGACCGTGGGTGATATTCTTACGAAAAACAAGAAAGTGAAAGTCACCATCGAGGGCCATTCCGATGAGCGCGGGACCAACGAATATAACCTTGCGCTGGGTGACAGAAGGGCAAAAGTCGCAAAAGACTATCTCATTTCACTGGGTATCCCGGCAAACAGAATTGAACTTATCAGCTACGGAGAAGAAAAACCGGCCTGCACGGAAAGCAGTGAAACCTGCTGGGCAAAAAACAGGCGGGATCACTTTGTGCTTTCAGAATAAATCCGCCTTACTGCATCAGTCGTAACTGAGAGCGGCCGCCTTTGATCTTCCGGGAATAAGGCGGCCGTCATCTTTTGCGGCCCCGACTGTCCGTACGGAGAGTCATCCTGTCCAGAATACCTGCTATACTATCACCATATTTATATCAGGAGCGGCGCTATTTCCTCGATCATTATAGACGGGTACAATCTGATCGGCACCCAGCACAGGGACCTCCAGAAACAGCGGGAAGGTCTCATCCGCCAGCTTATTGCATACAGGAAGCTGCGAGGCCATGACATCACCATTGTATTTGACGGCTGGAAATCAGGGAGCCATAACCAGGAGCAGACCATTACCGGAGGCATCCGCATTATATACTCGCGTCTGGGTGACAAGGCAGATGAGGTGATCAAGACCATGATCGGACAGGTCAGAAAAGAGTGGATCGTGATCACTTCTGACCGGGAGATCATGGACCATGCCTGGAAAAACCATTCAGTGCCTGTTCCTTCTGACCAGTTTCTGAGACTGCTCGAGCAGAGCATCCATCGTAACCTCCCCCAACCCCTCCTTAGTAAGGAGGGGAGCATGCTGTCAGGACATGACACTAAGTGCGATTACGAGCCTCTGGAAGATGATGAGGATATGCCGCAAAAAGGAAACCCTCGCCAACCGTCAAAAAAAGAAAAAGCCCTCATGAGAGTCCTCAAAAAGCTATGAGCAGGAAGTTCCTTGCCCTGCTCAGACCTGCTGACGCCCTGAACTTCATCTCGCTGACCGCACTAACGGTCATCACCTTCATATTCAGCCGCGGGATCGAACAGGCATCCTGTCTCATCCTTCTTTATTGCGCTCTGTTCCTTGCCCAGGCACTCCTGTACCTGTTCAGAGACCGCGGCCGGCTCATGCACTGGCTCTATCATCTGATATTCCCGACCATATCAATCCTTGCCATCTTCGACAGCCTGGAATATATCGTACATGCGGTCAACCCCGAGGACATAGACCCGCTTCTGATAAAGCTCGATTTTCTTCTTTTTGGCGGGCATCCGACCGTCATGCTGGAGGGTATCATGCACCCCCTGCTTACCGATCTTCTCCAGATTGCCTATACAAGCTACTATCTTTTGCCGTTTACACTCGGCATTGTGCTGCTGGCTCAAAAACGTGAACAGGCGTTCGATCAGGCGCTCTTTATGATCATGCTCTGCTTCTATCTTTCATACGCCGGGTATCTGTTATTCCCCGCCATCGGTCCGCGCTTTACCATGAACCATCTCCAGACTAATGACCTCCAGGGCCTGATCCTGACAGCGCCGATCCAGGAGCTCCTGAACCGCCTCGAAGGCATAAAGCGTGATGCGTTTCCGAGCGGGCATACCGGCATTGCCCTTACCGTCCTCTTCCTTGCCTTCAAATTCGAGAAGAGGCTCTTTTGGATCTTTCTGCCTTCTGTTTCAGCACTTATCTTTTCTACGGTTTACCTCAGGTATCATTATGTGGTAGATGTATTGGCAGGGATAATCCTGACAGCCCTGACCCTGTTTTTCGGAGGCGCATATTATGGATACTGGCAGAAAAGAATTCATACTGATCGTTGAGGACGAAAAAAAGATCTCTGATATCGTCCGGGCGTACCTTGACAAGGAAGGGTTCAGGATAAGGGTCGCTGAAAACGGGTCTGCTGCGCTCAGGCTGCTGAAGGAAAATCCTGACCTGATCATACTGGACCTTATGCTTCCGGACATGGCCGGAGAAGAACTCTGCTCCCTCATCCGGGAATCCTCAGAGGTCCCGATCATCATGCTTACCGCAAAGAGCGGCGAGGAGGACAGGGTCCGGGGCCTCGGCATCGGTGCAGACGATTATGTGGTCAAACCCTTCAGCCCGAAGGAGCTCGTTGCCCGCGTAAAAGCGCATTTGAGGCGGGCGGGCAAGACAAAAAAAACTCACCTCAGCTACAACAAGGGCAGACTTACCGTTAACCTCGACCGCCACGAGGTCGTGCTGGGCGGCAAGTCATTGCAGCTTACGCTCACCGAATTCAGGATCCTTACGTCCCTGGCCGAAAACAATGGGAGGATACTCTCGCGCAACCAGATCGTGAATATTGTTCAGGGGTTTGATTTTGAAGGGTACGACAGGACCATTGACGCACATGTGAAAAACCTGCGGCACAAAGTTGAAAAGGACTCGAAGTCGCCTGAATTCATTCAGACCGTGTATGGCGTCGGGTATAAATTTATCGGAATACCTGATGAGGAATAAGCTTTTCCTCTCTTTTCTTGCGGTCGTCTTTCTTGCCCTTATCTCGGGGCTCATCTATGAACGGCTCATCACAAGGGATTTTGAAGAATATGTGAGCGGTGCAAGAGAAGACAGGCTGTACTGGATCATGGCATCTGTTGAAGGCAGTTATGCTGAAGGCCTCTGGGATCATGAGGCCCTGCATGAGGCCCTGCACTGGGCCATAATGTTAGGTTTTGATATAGCGATAGAGGATCCGGAAGGCCATGAGGTGATGAGTTCTACTGCAGCTATTACCATGCTCACACCCTCGATGCAAAAACGGATGCTGGCTATCACTGATCTCAGCTCTGCCAAAGGAGCGTATGAACCGTATCCCCTGTATCAGGAAGGAAGGGAGATCGGCACCATGAAGGTGAGGCAGCTGAGCAGGCCCGGCATTGAAGAGAAGGAAGCGATTTTCAGGAAAAGGGGGATGTACTTTCTTGTTGTGGCCTTTGCCATAGCAGGAGGTGGCGCTGTGCTTCTTTCCCTGTTTTTCAGTCTCTTTTTTTCGAGACCCCTGAAGAAGATGAAAAATGCCGTGGAAGCTCTTGCGGCAAGTGACTTCAGCGTGCGCGTCCCTGCATATTCGGGCGATGAACTCGGCCAGTTAGGCCGCAGTTTTAATTACATGGCAGAGGCCCTGCAGCGCGAGGAGGCCCTGCGCAGACATCTGACATCCAATATAGCCCATGAACTCCGGACGCCGCTTGCGGTCATGAAGGCAAATATCGAGGCCATGAGCGACGGCATAATCACCGACCAGGCAGTCGGGCTTGAGAATATCAGGGCAGAGACCGAAAATCTGATAAGGCTCGTGGAAGGCATAGAGGATATTACCAAGGCTGAGGCAAGTTTCTTTACGAAAAGAAATGTCGTGCAGCTTGACCTTAAGGAATTTCTTTTGCGAATCCGGGACAGAATGCTGCCGCTTGCAGCTGAAAAAGAGCTTCAGCTTCAGGTATCTGAAAGGGAACACCTGATCGTACATGCTGATCCTGAAAAATTGGACAGGATCGTCCAGAACATACTGTCCAATGCGCTCAAATATACGGATAAGGGCTCTATAGTCATTGACTTCGGCCCTGACAGCAAGGGGTTCTTCATAGACATCGCAGACACGGGAAGGGGTATTGCCCGGGACAGACTGGAGGACATCTTCAAGAGGTTCTATCGGGGTGAGGAATCAAACGGCATAGGCCTCGGGCTCGCGATTGTCAAAGAGCTGGTCAATACTATGGCAGGCACAATAGAGGTGAAGAGCGCAGATGGAAAAGGCTCAGCGTTCAGAATATGGATACCTAACCTCCCCTTCCCCATCCTTGGTAAGGAGGGGGAAAAGTAGCAAGACTCAAAAAGGGTTACTTCCTCCCCTTACCAAGGGGAGGTCAGGTGGGGTTTTAAAGTAATTAATGTCAAGACAAACGAGGTTGAGCAAACGAATTGAAAATATTCATGGACATACCTTATAAAAAGACAAAGAACGGCATAACCATCGAGATAAAGGTCGAGCCGAGGTCGTCGCAAAGGGGAATTGCGGGTGTAATGGACAACAGTGTCCTGAAGGTAAAACTCACCTCCCCCCCGGTAGAAGGGGCAGCAAACGAACAGCTGATCGAGGTGATGGCAGAGGAACTGAAGGTGAAGAGATCGCAGGTTAAGGTCATCAGGGGGCATTCATCAAAAAGAAAAGTGGTCGAGATCAGCGGGGTCTGGGAGCTCTCATGAAGGAGTTCCTTCATAATTTCTTCATCACCGCGGCATATGATAAAAATCAGGATATCATGAAAACTCTGCATATTTTTATCAGATCAGCAGTTACAGCAGCCATGCTGCTCTCTGCGGCCTCCTTCTCATTTGGCGGTGAAGGACCGGTAACACCCTATGGCGGCTACTGCAGAGACTGCGCAGTGTACGGCGCATGCAGGGAGTCAATCCCTCCCGGGGCGGCGATACAGTCACTCAGAAAATATTATGGAGAGCGGGGCTATCGTCTCGGCAATGTTGCTCATAAGGGCAGGTTCATTGAGGCTGAGGTGTTTCAGAACAGCAGGCAGGTGGACAAGGTATTGTTTGACAGAAAGACCGGCAGGGTCCGGTCTATGTACTGATCCTCACATCGCATCAGGGGAGTTCTTCAGATAAAAGAAGGGCACAACCAAAACTTGGCCATGCCCTTTTCCATTTGATAACAATCGGCACTACTTCTTTGCTGTCTCCTCGACCTTCTTCCAGGTCTTATCAGGGTCATATTTCGTGATTGCCACTGCCCTGGCAGTCTTTTTCCCAAAGTCCTTCTGATAGATCACGCCCTCCTGATTCACCATAAAGGTCATGATCCCCGAGGACCCGTATTTGGCAGGGTATGCAAGAAGACCGAAACCGAGGACCATATGGCCTTTGGCCAGATAATCAAAGGCCCCGCCTTTTGCGTTTGGACCCTGGGCCTTTAAGATTTTGAAATAATATCCATGGAAAGGCTCCATCCTGGTCCGGTCCTTATAACCCTCTTCTGCAGCCTTTGCGATCAGAGGCCCCAGAGGGCTTTCCTCCTCGCCCTCTTTTGCTTCCCAAAACAGACCGTCCTTCTTACCTTTTGTGCTGATCAGACGCTGGGCAAATTCAAGGACACCGTCATTGTCCCGGTCTTTGGATGCGTATTCCCGCTGTGCGTCAGTGTACGCCTGGAGCACGTCCATAACATTCAGTTCATTTCTGCCGACCCTCCTGCAGAGCAGTTCTTCCTTGCCGGCCTTTGTATCAAAGAACCACCGGTCTGTCTTCCTGATAACAGGGATGGGGAAAACACGGTCCTGACTGCCGATATGAAGCAATGCCATGTTATCTCCCTTTAACTCTATACTGTTCTTTTCTTCGAATGCCTTCAGAAACCGCTCTTTTCCGGCCCTGTCATCGACCTCATCGCCGGATGAAACAAGATCTCCTGATCCAGGGCCGAGGATTGCAGTCAATTCCTTGTCATTATCGTTTCTGACTGCTGCAGTCAGGGCTTTGACTGCCTCATCGGGTGATGTAAAGGTCAGCTGCTTTACCGCAGCTTTGGTCTTTGCAAAGGCAGAGCCTGCAAAAAAAGCCATACAGAGGATCAGCAGAATACCTGCCGATACAGAAGGCCGTATCCTCTTCAGCAGTATTGCGGTATTCAATCTATCTGCTCTTGGTATCTGTTTATTGCTTATCATCTTCCCATCCTCCCACGGTCTCCGCGGCCGTCCTGCCCGGAGCTCTGGCCTTTACTACTACCTTTACTGGTGCCCTGGCTGCCGCCCTGGCCTCTGCCGCTGTCAGACCCCCTGTTGATACCGGGGCTGGGACCAATGACTTCCCGGGCGCCTTTATTAAATTGTTCACGACTGCTCCGGCCGCGTTCGCTCTCCATGCGTTCTCTTCTGGCATCGCCTCCGCCGCCAAAAATACTTTCTTTCTGCGGCATTACCGGCCGCTCCCTCCGGTCAATCTGTTCCCGCATCCTGCCCCTTTCCGGCTGGACTGTCTCGCCTCTCTTCATAGGGGCCCTTTCAACATCCTGTCGGATAGACTCCCTTGTCTGTCTGTCCATTGTGCGGCGCTCCGGGAATCCGCGAAGTTCACGCCTCGACTCCCGGGAACGTTCAGGAGCCTGACCGAACTTCTGTGCGGTTGCTCTGTCCCTGTACGCAACACCTCTCCGGTGGTCTGCATCATGACGCCACCTATCCCTGTCCCCCCTATCCCTGCCATCTCTGTCTCCACGGTGACGATGGAACTTATGCGTCCTGCGCCAATCAATAACGATCACGTGGTTATACCAATCAAAATAGCTCCAGACTCCTATGGAAAGACCGATATGGATCCCGGGCCAGAAAACCAGCCCGGCACCTATAATCGCAGGTCTGGGCCACCAATAATAGGGAGGATAAGCCGGATACCACCACGGTCCGTATACATAATAAGGGTCGTATGACGGCACATAAACCACCTCAGGACTTGCCGATTCGATAATGATCGTCTCTTTTTCGACAAGCACGTTCTGCTCTTTCGTAGATTTGAGGTTCCCTGCCTCGCGGGCCTTTGCCCTCAATTCCTGGACCATAGCCATGACATCGTCCTGCTGTCCAAGAAAGGCGTCGCCAAGCCTGGTCGTCTGGGCGATCTTATCGCTCATTGAACTGAGGATCGACGGGAAATGGCAGAGGGACTTAACGCTCGGGTCCCACTCTTTATCCACAAGTGCTTCGTCCAGCGCATCACCCTCAAGACCGGGATTTTTCTTTACCCAACGGTCAGCCTCGACCACTTCGAGCGGGTAAGTGGATGCCATCAGGACCTGGGAGAGCAGGGCATCCGGGAAAAGGGCAACAGGTGCCAGCATCTGCGCAAGCTGCTCTTTACTGAATAAGGCAGCCTGCGACCCGCCCCCCTCGCCCTGAGCCAGGACCGGCAGCGGAAGCGCCAGCATCAGAATGATCATTACACTGACTGCCTGATTAACAACCTTCAATATCTTCATAAATACCTCCTCAACGCCTCAATCATCTCTTTTTACGTGACCGAATGAACACCCTGACTTTGTTTATTAAACACATTCTATCACGCATGGTTTCAATAGCAAGCAAGAACAACAACTCGAACTCGCACGGCAGGAAAAGAAAACGCACGCACGTCGTATGAATCCGAAACATACCAGAAGCAGGGGCTTTAAGCTGCAGGGGATACCGGGCTTGTCACAAGCCGGCTTTGACACCACGCCTCCATCAGCATATAATGAAAAGCAGGTGAGTTGCTGATAGTCACTCTGACTTAATTCTCTTATAACGAGGTGAAAAATGAAAAAAATCCTCTTGGCAAGTATGGCGTTATTTCTCATTCTTTCTCTTTCATTTGCGTATGGCGAATGGGACCCACGGGACAGGGCAGAAGAAGAGCGTCAGGTGAAAGATACGATCAGCCGACTCCTGTCGATCGATCCCAGTCTGCAGATATATTTTGACAAGGCGTATGCGTATGCCGTATTGCCGACGGTCGGCAAGGGCGCTTTCATAGGAGGCGTAGGGTATGGCAGAGGTTGGTTCTTTGAAAACGGAAAAGCGATAGGAAAGGTGAGTATCACTCAGCTGAGCGCCGGAGCCCAGATCGGCGGGCAGGCTTACCGGGAAATTATTTTTTTCCGCGACAAAGACCGCGCCGATGATTTCAAAAACGGCCGCTATGAGATGGGCGCCCAGCTTTCAGCCATTGTCGTGACCGAAGGCGTAGCAAAAGCAGGGACCTACACAGACGGTGTGGCGGTCTTTATACTGCCGACAGCGGGGTTTATGGCCGAGGCAAGCGTAAGCGGTCAGCGGTTCAGTTTTGAGCCCTTCTGAGGGTTAATGGATAAGAAGACAACACTGGGCACTGAGCGGCTGCGAGAGAGGCCGGTAGCCCTTTGTCATGTGAATTTCGCCTGTTTGTAATTATTCCGGGCACGAAAATAGATACCAGCTACAGTGGCGCCCGATAGCAGCGAAAGGATAGCCGATACAACCATGAAGCTGTATAAATTCTTTTGCTGCTTTAAAGTTTTTATATATTTAAGACGCGCCTGATTTGCGCTGTCATCAGGCATATATTCTTTCCTCCTGTCGTGATCGTTTGAGTAAATTATTCGTTCTCCGGAATATCTAAAATGATACTGTGCCGCGTTCAGGCGTTGCTCCGCCGTTATTGAACTATCAGTTGCCGCCTTTTTGGTGCGATCCAAGAAATCATCGTCAGAGATTGTTCTGTATGCCGTTGTATTTATAGTTTTATATACTCCCGCCATCGTAAGAGGATAAAAAACAGAAATAAAGACGATCCAGCCGGCTACGATTGGAAGTAATTTGGCTGGAGCAATTTTCTTATTCTCCTCTATAATGCCTTTCTTTCTGGCATAAAGAAGAAAGAAAAACAGGAACAGCCAGTATAGCAAGCCAAATGCATAAAGAAGTATTAGCGTGGGAATGTCCGAGCCCTTGATAAGGTAACGACTTCCAGCAAGTAACGAAAGGAGGAACAAGAAGCATAGCAGGATTAATTTATATCGTTTGCATGTCATTTATTAATTGCATGAGCTCTTGCAGCCGCCGGGGTACAGACCTGAAACTGAAAGCAAGAAGCGGTTAATCCCTGCCGGCTCGATTGCGTTAGGAGAATATTCTTTCATCAAAATTATTTCTTAGATAATTTTCGACATATTTTCGGTCAGTTTTTCTAAGAGGTGTTAAATCTAGTACTATCGGAAT
Organism: Nitrospirota bacterium; assembly: GCA_016217675.1. Classification (GTDB taxonomy): domain Bacteria; phylum Nitrospirota; class Thermodesulfovibrionia; order Thermodesulfovibrionales; family UBA6898; genus UBA6898. The sequence continues at coordinate 1,631 of JACRHC010000031.1, read as the reverse complement.
AGAGTCATCAAAAGAGATCTCATAGATAATATTTGTGCGCTGCTTGATATTCAAAACGTGGGCTTTTCTATTCTCATCTATTTTGAAGGCGCCAGCAATTAAAACGTCATTATCTATCACAAATTGTGGTGATCTCTTCTTGTTGTGGATACAAATTCCGCCGATTATTAAAACAAGAGATACACCGCAGAAAAGCGCAAAGGCAATGTCTTTATTGCGCAAGGGTACAGATAGCCAGAAGAATAGAAGAATAAACGTGCCAGCGAGCCACCCGTATTGATGCAGCATGGAAGGATAGAGTTTAATATTATTGTTTTCCATTTTTTTTAATTTATTCAACTCAGAACGACCATGTGAAGCAGCGAGCGCGGAGGCTAAAGATGCAAACCAAATCGCGTTTATTGCGAGTCTGGCTGAGCATTTTGTTAGCTTTGGGTCTCATTATTTTGTCTCAATTTGTGGAAGGACAGAGCAGGACAATATATAAGCTTTAACCTTATCAAGTCGCTTTCCCGGTTTTGCTCTTGGATAGTATTCGTATTCTTTTCCGTCTTTCGTTTTTATGATAAAAGTTGGTACGTCAATCATATCTGCAACTCCTGGAGCTTTTCGTGTGCTTTCAGCAATACTATCAATATTACTTACACTTAATGAAAATCTTTTCTTGTAAAATTTGCCTTCTTTATTAAATTTCAGTGTTTCTTCTGTGCATTCTATCTCTGGAAATAATATTATATATCCAAGCTTATACAAGCTAATTGGTAATATAATTAACGCTGGCCAGAATAAAAGTGAATTTAAAGAGTCTGATACTTCCCGCCCAAAAAGTCGAGGTAAAACCAATAAGCCCATCCATAAACTGAATGTCGCGTCCTGGAGATATTCATGCCACTGCCATTTTAATATACGCTTTTTCATTTGATAATAATTTATTTGAAGCTAACAATTGCCATACAAACTTCCTGGTTTATATTGAACATGCAACAAATGATAGCACAGCCGACGAATCTGTCAATAAAAAATCTTTTGAATCAATATGGGTATTTCGTTGCCTGTTCGCATAATGTGGTTTCATAGATACTGCCGCGTCTTTTGAGATAAAATACACAACTATGCTCGGACGACCTACACTGCGATTTCATTTTTCTCTATCCTTGTTACTCCTTCTTTGTTCTGCTTCCTTATCGTCTGCCGACATCCTTGACGATCTCAGGGCAAGGCAGGCGAAGATTAAGGCTGTGAGTGCAAACTTTACACAGGAGAAAAAGACGAAACTGCTGAACAAGCCTATAAAGGCTGATGGCCGTTTCCTTTATAAGCAGCCTGACAGGATCAGATGGGAATACAAGGGCAGCGTGAATATGCAGGTCCTCTTCAACGGCAAGGATATCTGGATCTACTATCCTGACCTGAAAGAGGCGGACAAATTGACAGGCCTCAGTCAATACGGCTCCATGATGCAGTTTGATGTATCGACCCTGTCCCGCGATTATACGATTACGGCCAAAAAGGAAAAGTCCATCATCATACTCAGGCTTGCGCCAAAAGTTAAAGGACCTATAAGTCAGATAGAGATGGAGATCCCGGAGGAATCCGCCTTCCCCCGCATGGTGAAATTGTCAGATCAAAAT
>JACRHC010000030.1 GCA_016217675.1 Nitrospirota bacterium | reverse complement strand
CTCGGCGCCTTTTTCAGGCCACTTGTTTATACGGCCACTAATGACTGCACCATCCCTTGCTAAGATACTGAGGTTTGAGCGCTCACAGGCGAGTTTAACCGCCTGCGAGTATTGGTCGATATTATCGAAAAACAACGCAAACGCAATTGCTGTTTGAGTGCTTTGAAGGCCTTGCAGAATCACTTCGTTGATGTGCTGATCGCGGAAGGAATAACCGCAAAGAACAAGAGTGGCAGTAGGTTGCTTCAAAAATGCCCTCAGTCTATCAATCATGGCGAGGTAAGGCATCCGCCTACTTTCTTCATATTTTAGGTGCGAGGGATGGATAACGCGCTTCGAGCCTTCTTCTTCGTTGGTCGTGCCACGAAATACACCTTTGTCCACCACTTGATGCCAGTTAATCGAACCGTGAAGTTTCCAGAGACGCGCCCAGCGCGGTGGGAGCATATCTTCTTCCATTGCCCGAAGGTCGAAGAAGGGCTTGCAGGCTCCAGCAAAGCCATCAAAGTACGGAACACGACGGTATTCAAAAGCCTGTTCCATCAATAGATCGTAGTTCGTCGTGAATATCTCAACCGGCCTCTCGCGTCCGATGGCATCCACCCATGCAGCGATACGATGGTATGGCGTCTCAATGGGGAGCACCTTATCGACTAACTTAAGGATGAGCTCACAGACCTCTTTGTCAAGTTTATCCAATTCCTCTGCAGATAAGTCGCGCACCTTGTCCTTGCCAGCCACGGCGCGTAAGGCACGGATATGACTTAACATGTCCTCCACATTCATGTCGTTACGGTCGTCCTTCTTAAAATGGCCCTCAACGGTTTCCAAAATCGTTTTGTGCGCCTCGGATGTTGACAGTTGATTGCGCACAACCTTAGTAATCCCTGCAATGTCTGGAATCAACGGCAAGCCGTTTCCGCCGTCAGGCTTTATAGCCATGGGGCAACCTGCCCCCATAAAAAGTCCAAGTGGCTTCTTGTCACTCGACAAGCATTGCTGGAGATACCCAATCTGTTTGTGGGGATCCTGAACATAGCTCATGGCTTACTCCCTGCTGTTGTTAACCGGGATAGTTGCATCATATTTTGCCCCCTCCTTTTCTCAATAAAGCCCTTCATCCAACCACATCGCAATACTCGCCCCTGACCAGAGCGATCCAGTGGCGTTTGCATTCGACGTTCAGTTTAATCTTCAGCAACCTGCGCTTCAGTCAAGTGTTGTCGGTTTTTTATCGTCTATATTACTACTAAGCGCGGGCAGTTCCAACCCCTCAATCTCCTGCAACGTCTTCCCCGCGATTCCTTGCAAATCCCCATACATCCCCACCGTTGATTGCATAACGCGGTCAATTTGCTCCTCCCGCTTGGCCCACTGTTTTGTTATGACTTTCTTCTCCTTGTCGAGGTCTTCCTGCATGGATGAAAACGCCTCGACAATGGCTTGAACGCGGTGCCGGAATCGCGGGCCGGTAAGGTATTGGTAGACCATCTCCATCTTGGTCTGCTGTCCTTCTAAGGCTTGCCGGGCGGAAGCTATTTCGATAAGCGTATGGCGAAGCGTCACGGCAACCGGGAGCGCCGCCCTCGGATGTGTCACCCAAACCCCGTCAAGCATCTCAAAAGATTCAACTCCCTTCGGTAGAACCTGACTGACAATCACGGCAACTTCTGCTTTGGCGGCCCGCTGGTCTTCGCGGAGCTTTGTAAGCCAGCCGTCACTCCAATTCTTGGTTCGCTTGGACTCCCACAATATCGTGCCGCAACCCTGCCCAGACGGTCCATTAACACGCTGAAGCACGTCGCCGCCGTGCTCGCCTTTTGGAACCGGCTCTATCGTGTCACGCGGAAATTTAGCAATGAGTAGCGCTTCGAGTTCAAGCTCCTGAACCTCTCCCTGTAGTTGTTGCGAACCCTGCTCGGCTCTGCGTTTAAGGTCCTCTATTTGTTTTTGCATTGACGTAATGGTCTGTTCCTTCTCCATTACCTTGAATTTCATCTGTTCTTCAGCTTCCTTACGCGCCTGGTCGCGTGTAGCACCAAGACCCTCTTGAACACGCTTTTCAATCGTCAAGTCCATCTCACGCTTTGCGTCGTCAAGTTCTCGCTGTTTACGGATAAGTTCAGCCTGGGCCTTCTGAGCCTCGGCAAGTTTCTCGTCCCGCTGTTTCAAGACTTCTTGAAGCTCATTAACTTCCTTGGCCTTCTGGTCGAGATCATTGCCCAAGGCAAGCTTGGCTTTTCTGGCTTCATCGGCGGTGATACCTGCGCGCTCCAGTTTTAATTTTTCGGCAACCTGGGCGTCGATGGTCTCTTTTGCTCTGGAGATAAGTTCCTCGCGTTCCTTGATAGATGCTTCTCGTTTCGCAAAATCAACATCCTTTTGAGCCAGACGTTGCTCATATTCATGGCGGGTTGACTCTATGAGCGGCCCGGCAAGCGATTCCGTAAGTTTAATCTCGGTCTTGCAATGCGGGCAAATAATCGTGGGTTCTATCATTGTGCCTCCAAATAATCTTTGAAGTGCGCGACTCTACAATACAGCCCATTCCTTGCAAAGGACTTCAGCCTGTTCAAGAACCGTCTGCGTGGCCTTCTCCTGCATATCCGGCGGGTAGCCGTATTTTCGGAGTATGCGCTTTACCATGACCCGTATCTGTGCGCGGGCGTTCTCCCTCACCG
>JACRHC010000029.1 GCA_016217675.1 Nitrospirota bacterium | reverse complement strand
TAATGCCTTCTTTTCTAACTTTGTCAAGTGCCACGCAATCACCGCCTTTCCTTATATCGTATTTTAAGATATCAAGTGTAACACAGGACTTTATACTCTGTAAAGACAAGGGGTTGACCGTGTCAAGCCAAAGGTTACATGATTACGGTCTATTCATCAGGCAGAAAGAAGCCTGTCAGCAATGCACGATACAGCGGGTAAGGGTTGCCGGCTCCGATATGATGAGGGAGAGCAGGGTAGCGGAAAAAAGGATCCAGAGCGCTCCTGTTGCAGCGTACGCGCAGCTTATGCGCAGGGCAATATTGACCGGTGTCTGCGGTTCACGGAAGAACTGCCTCATTCAGATTCCCCATGGACAAGATCTATCACGGTTATCTCCGGGGGAGAAAGGAACCGTATCGGAGGGCCCCATGTTCCCGTTCCCCTGCTGACATAGAGGCGCGAACCTCTGTCAAGACGCACAAATCCAGCATGCACCGGATAATAAAGTTTCGTGAGTATGCTGAAGGGAAAGATCTGGCCCCGGTGAACATGGCCTGAGAGCTGCAGATCAAAGAGACCTGCTGATCCTTTGTCAAAAAGAGGCCGATGCTTCAGGAACAGCGTAAATCTTTCTTTTGAGAGCCGCGACAGCATCTCTTGTTCAATGCCATCGCCGACAACCGACCGCGGCCCGACGGCCCTGTCATCAACGCCGGCAATATTCAGAATACCCTCGATATCAAGAGCCTCATTGCGCAGGACCCTGAAGCCGGATTTTCTGGTAAAAGCAAGGGCCTGATCAAGCCCGGCATAGAATTCATGGTTCCCTGTGATGGCAAACTTGCCGTAGCGCGGGTTGATCCCATTGAACAGTTCAGCCAGGCCAGGCATGCCGTTGATCTGTCCGTCAACAAGATCACCGGTAGATACCAGGAGGTCCGGTGCAGCCTCCTGGACCAGTTTCAGCATGCTTGAGAGTCGTTCATCCCTGATGATCAGGCCAAGGTGGACATCAGATATCTGAACGATCCTGATCTTTCCGAGCACCTTTGAAATCTTAGGTGTTCTGATGGTGATCTTTTCTGTCCTGATGTTCCTCGCCTCTCCGTAGCCATAGGCGGCAACAAGCAGCGACACGATCAGGGGCAGATAAAATAGGACGCCTGCCGAGGGCTTAAGGTTCGCGTAGTCCGCCCGCCTCACGAGTTCAGCAGATCTGATCAAAAACCGGTACAGGTCAATCATCAACGATGATGAAGAAAAAAGAAAAAGTATGCCGAGCCACATATATCCAAAAAGGGAAAACATGCGGGCGAACTCCTCCAGTCCCTGCTTTTCCGCCTGCCTGATGAGTAGCGGGGCCAGGAGCATCACCAGCATAAAAAACGATATTGCCAGGGAAGAGAACAATCCAAAATGGAGGGCAGCCCTGGCTCTCAGAAAGGCGTACAGATGCATGCCACCGTATGCAAGAAAGAATGTAATAAAAAAAAGAGACATGACCTGCCTTCTTAGAGAAACTATTTCTTTGCGATCATTCTATCGATCGAAAAAGCGCCGCCGCCTTTGACGACAAGGGCGAGCGCAATACCGGCTGCAAGGATATGGAACTCGAAGCCTTCGCCCTTCTGGTTGCCGAACCAGTTCATGAAGAAACCGTTCTGCACGTGGTTCATGGCAGCGCAGATTGAAAGGGAAAGACCGATAGCCAGGGCAAAAACGCGGGTAAACAAACCGGCAATCAGACAGAGAGAACCGGCAAATTCAGCAGTCATGAGCAGAATAACTGCACCAGCAGGGAAATGCATGTTTGCTGTAAAGATCGCCAGCGTCTTTTCAAAACCGGGACCGCCGTACCATCCGAGAACCTTCTGGGCTCCGTGAGGGAACATCACAACGCCGAGTGCAAGCCTTAGAAATATACTACCCATGTTGCTGTCCGTTCTGAGCAGCGACTTAAACATAATTACCTCCCCGGTCCTGTCTGATTTCAGGCTCTATGATATTCATAGTTAATATTATATCCCAGTTTCCGCAACTTCAGCAGTCAATGACCTTTTCATGCCCGAGACTCTTCCTGATGCGGGTCTTGATCTCCTCAGCGAATCCCTTTTCGAGCCACTGCATCATGCCCAGCTTTTTGAAAATATGCGCTGTTTTGGATACATAGTTCATCCTGCTGATGAGAATGGAATCCGTATACCTTCCGATCTTTTCAGCCAGCACCGCAGGGTTCATCGGCAGCATAGGACCGACAAATACATAAGTCTTAACACCCTGCTCTTTTAACGTCCTGAGTGTGCTGATGCGGGCCTCGATCGGAGGGGCCCCCGGTTCAAAGATCTTTCGCATCTTCTCATCGTCAGTTGAGAGCGTAAGACCAACCTCTATCTCATCGAACCTTTTTATGATATCAAGGTCCCTGAGCACCAACGGAGATTTAGTCAGAATACCCACCGGGAATTGATGCTCAAGCAGAATTTCGAGACATTGCCTTGTCAGCCGGTATTTAACCTCAAGCGGCTGATATGCGTCGGTTACGGAACTGACCATCACATGGCCCCTCTTCGCTTTTTGCATCTGTTTTCTGAGGAGCTCGGCAGCATTGACCTTAACATCAACAAAGGTTCCCCACAGCTCTGTGTGGCCGGTATATTTTTTCATGAAGGTGGCATAGCAGTATACACAGGCATGTGAACAGCCGACATAGGCATTGATGCAATAGTCAGCTCCCGGAATACCTGACTTCGAGAGAATGGACTTGGCCTGAACTTCCCTTATGATCATGGGCAATGATAAACGATCAAAGCGGCGGACATGGCTTCCCTTACGTCAGCTTCTTCTTTCGCGGCTGCGCCAGTAACTTATAGTTTCGGCTGCTTACCACCGGGGTACCGGACTGTCTTTCAATATCTTGCCGCGTCCTGCCTGCAACAGCCCCGCCGTCTTTAGCGTCCTTTTTAAGGGGAATAAACCCCTTTGAATCCCTGTCTCTCGTTATCTTCGTAGTCGTGGCCTCGCCCAGCATTGTTAAAATCAGTTCAATGTCCGTCATATGATCACGAAGGTTCTCGCGCTCCAATCCCTTCACCTGCTTATACTCATCAACCTTCAGATCAAAAGCTCCCTGCATAATCTCATTGGTCAGAATAGCAAATTCCTGATTGCTCAGAACTCCCCGATTTTTCCATTCATCGGTCAAATCCTGACGGACGGCAATCCCCCGCGTCCGCTTGTCTATCCATTCCTTGGGATACCCCTTCTTTTCATAAAGCTCTTTCATCCGCTCCATGGACAGTTCAGGGTTTTCTATCTCGTCGATCCGCTCCTTGCCGACCCGTGCCAGCCAGCGTTTGAACGGTTCAGCCTTGGGGCTGGGGATGGACTGGATCAGGCGGAAGATACCATCGGTGTTCCAGCACTGGAGTTTCTGAATCCCGCCGGCCGTTGCGAACGCCAAGGCAAGGGGGGGGACAAATTGTCCCCCCCCTTGGAGGGTTTTGCCCAAATCCGGATCTCGTCTGCGCATTTTCTTCCAATAATCGGCGGGATCGGCGGCATCCGTCAGTGCAGCGATGATGTCGGTAATAACAAACCACCACTCACCCTCATGATATACCTTTCTGACACGCTTTCCCTGAAAGACCGCGAGTTTGTTCTCTTCATTAGCGCTCATTCAAATTCCCTCCTGCTCCAGCCCACTCAAATCCAACTCCCCCTTAAATGCCCGCTGAGAGAGGGGGCCATACAGGTTTTCCAGCTCTTTTAAACCGGCCTGATAGTGGGCTTTGAGGGCTTCTACTTTTTCAACGATTTTGGCGAATTGGGATTGTAGTGTTGGCGATGTTGAGATCAATAGCAACTTTCTTAAGGCTTCCATATTTATGCTGTAGCTACTTTCCACTTTTTGAGTCTTTCAGACTCCGTTCTCTAAAGTGACCAGGTTCGAATGTCAATCGGTCTCGTTGAATTCGGCAGCCGGGTCTTTGCAATGCCAGGCTGAAGCTGAGACATGTGCTGCGGATCAATATTGCCTCCCTTGGCCGTTCTTCATTTAAGAAACTTATTCTCCCTATGATAATGCAGAGCTTCTTGAGCTGGATAAAGGGTCTCATTCTGCGGAAGCATAATTTGCTTATTACTGAGTTCAGTCAGTAACCATTCTGTTGGTCTTTGAGCGCTTAAAAGGGGAGTCGTCATGACACGGTAATTCTCGTCAATGCTGAGAAGGCCTTCATCAAAAGACCAGTGATGCAGTTTGCACAAGGCGATGCCGTTCCGTATATCATCATTGGCTGAAACACTGAAAGGGATTATATGCGCTGCATCGACAACCGACGCACCTTCAAGAGTTAAGATTCTCATATTGCATACAGAGCAAGTGTAATTGTAAATCGACATAATCACATGCCGGAACCCGACTTCTCTAACCTTTTCCTTGACCCGGATTTTTTCTTTTGGCTTATTGACTGAGTAAGGTAAGCTTGCTTCCGCTATCAACAGGTGCTCATATTTCAACGCCTCTCTGCTGAGATTAACAGCCTGAAGCAGCCATTTCTTTTCCTCGAAATCAAAATAGTTGTCGATTATGACTCGTCTAAACATTGTTCGGCTCTTGTCAGCAGAAAGGAGTTCAAACAATTCGCTGTCGAGATAGGCATATTTGACCATATCACGGATTTGATAGCTCGACTTAATATGTCGAATTAAGTTGAATGACTTTTCATATCCGTCATTGGGCATCAGGTGCCAAAAGCCATCGCTCTTCAAATGAAAAAACGGTAACGCAACTATCCCCTTTTGTTCAGGATAAAGAGCATTCCAATAACTCAGAAAAGTTGAAATTATCTCTGGGGTGAGTTCAATTTCATTTGTGAGAATAACACCACGTTCTATTAGTTCAATTATTGAGAGGAGTAATATAGGCTTGTGCGGGGCAGGTCTACCATGGCTTCTGTCTATCCTTAGTTGTGCAAACTTTTTAATATAATAATCTGCGTTCTTTTCAGGCATGTAAATTCCGCCAGAGCATTTATTACACTTTCACCTGTTCAATTCCAACACTCTTTTCATACAAAAACTCCGGGTCCATATCCAGATGATTTGCCCACTCTATGGTATCAAATTTGACGGTGACCGAATTAAACACGGAAATGTCCCTCAACTCCGAGAATTTCCCCATGCTCAAATATGGCGACATATCAAACACCCTTTCTTCATTGTCGCCGAAGGTAATCCTAACTTGTAACCGTTTAATGGGTTAACTTTCTTTACAGGCATGTACATGATTGCCTCCTTTATTTTAACGGTTCAATAGGAAATGGCAGTTCGCCTTTAGACGCCAATTCCCAATCGGCCAGAAACTCATCTTTGTGTATCTCCGCCCAACAATCAGCGCCTGACTTTGGCGGGCTTGGCGCCATATACCGCGCTTCTTTCGGCAACATGCATAGCGTCCCTTTTATTTTCCGGTTCGAAAACGACGCGCACGTGCATATGCAGCGCTTCAGCCACGCGGCGTAGCATGCTGAGGGAATGGCCTTCATAGTCTGGAGATTCCAATCTGCTGACCTGCTGCTGGGAGGTCTTTAGGAGCTTTGCAAGTTCTTTTTGGGAAAGCCCAGCTTCTTGGCGAAGCGCGGCAATCTGGAGGGCTATGTCCCAGGCCTCGCCGGCACGCTTGAAGCGCTCCGCAAAATCCGGGTCACGGAGTTGCTCTTCGAGGTGACGGTCAAAATTGGTTTTCTTCATAATTTCATCCTCTTCTGCCAGTCGCGCATCCGTTCCCGCGCCGTGTCGAGGTCGCGGGGTGCAATGGCCTGGCCTTTGTTGCGGATGCCGTGAACGGCGACGATGCACCGGCCTTTCATAAAGAACCACAACACACGCGTGTTCAACTTGCCGACGTGACGCAATTCAAACAACCCGTCGCCCACAGCTTTGGTCAGCGGTTCGCGATGAGCCTGTCGGCTTCGCAGCTTTCCCAGACCAGCGAAAACCGCCACAAAGTCGTCTGGATCGCTTGCTTCCAGCTCATCGAGAAACTCCCTTACGGGACACCTTCCCGTCACAGTCTCATAGTATTCTACCGTGAACTCCATCTCAAGTAAACACCAATTTTGATGTATTATTCAAATAGCTAATATTTCTTTTTGTCCTTCACAACGCTTTTCACGTCGTAATCTTTCCGGGAGAACTCTTTTTTCGGATATTCTTTTTTTGGGAACTCTTTCCGGGGATACTCTTTTTTGTCAAACTCTTTTTTCGGATATTCTTTTTTTGGGAACTCTTTTCTGCCGCTTCTTCCATCAAACTCTTTAGCGGAAAATTCTTTCCGCGTATTCGCCGGCTTGATCTGCACCCGTCTGCCCATGACCATCATATCATCAAGGGCATGAATAACCATATCCGCAAGGTCTGCCGGTACTTCCACAAAGGTAAAGGAGTCGTGCAGTTCGATCTTGCCGATCCTGCTTCCCGGTATGCGCGCACCGGAGGCAATTGCTTTCACAATCTCGGAGACCGTTATCTTGTCCTTTCTGCCGATCGTCATGAAGAGACGTGCGACATTTCCGCGCTGCTCAGGAGCTGCTGATTCATTCACGTGTGCAACCTTGGGCTCGCCATACGCAATACAGAGCGCTGCTGCCGCGATCTCGGCCACACTGCTTTCGGCAGCCAACACCTCGATCATTTTCAGGTAACCTTCATGCTTTTTGTCGCTGATCATTGCGGTGATCTCTTTGGCAATGCTCTTTTCCTTTGCCTTAAGCACCTCTTTTGAGGTCGGCAGACTCTTTTTGTCAATCGTGGTCTTGGCTGTCCTCTCGATCAGTTTCAGATGGCGGTATTCCCTCGGAGAGACAAGGGTTATGGCAATGCCTGACTTGCCGGCCCTGCCGGTCCGTCCTATTCTGTGGATATAACTTTCAGGGTTCTGAGGGATACTGTAGTTGATTACGTGGCTGACATTCTTGATATCAAGACCCCGGGCAGCAACGTCGGTAGCCACAAGGATGTCCAGTTTTCCTTTTTTGAACTTCTCCATAACTTCGTCACGGTGAGCCTGCGTGAAATCACCATGCAGCGGGCTGGCGCTGTATCCCATCTGCTGGAGTTTCATGGCCACATCATCAACATCTCTTTTCGTATGGCAAAAGACGATTGCAAGCTGAGGGTCCTCAACATCAATCAGCCGGGTGAGGGCATTGAGCTTATCCGCATCCCTCACCTCATAAAAGACCTGCTTGATTTCAGGCACAACAACATCCTTCGGATTGATCCTGATCTTCTCGGGCGAGCGCATGAATTTTTTTGTAATGTTCAATATAGGCAGGGGCATGGTCGCAGAGAAGAGAAGCGTCTGGCGTTCTGCAGGAGTCGTCTTGAGTATCGTCTCGATATCTTCGATAAAGCCCATATCTAACATCTCATCGGCCTCATCAAGTACGACGATACGGATGTCAGACAGGGAAAGCGTCTTCCTCTGAATATGATCAATAATCCGGCCAGGCGTACCGACTACAACATCAACGCCTGCTCTCAGTGTCCTGATCTGGTTGTCGATAGATTTCCCGCCGTAAACAGGAAATGCATGAATCCTCTTTCCTGCGCCGATCCTGTTCATCTCCTGGGCAACCTGCACGGCAAGTTCACGCGTTGGTTCAAGAATGATCGCAAAAGGCTTCTTGCCTTTCTTCGCCATTTCTACGATAGGGATGCCAAAGGCAGCGGTCTTTCCTGTGCCGGTCTGCGCCTGTCCGATAACATCTCCCCCATTCATGACAATAGGTATCGCGGAAACCTGTATGGGTGTCGGTTCTTCAAAGCCGATCTCCGAAATGGTGCGTAACGTCTCCTTGCTGATAGAAAAATCTTCAAATTTCATAATTAATTTCCTTTCTTATATCTATTCTGCAGTGTTCGTAATTTCAGCTTCGCAAATGATACAGGGTTCACAGTCAATTCCTGCGCCTTAATCCAAAAAAGAAATGGAAGCCGGTATTTTCTCATCTCAACAGGTAAGCGCAAAGCCTTCATAGTAGCCCTCATGGTGACTGTACGTATAGGACCTTACTGACTCCATAAGATCCTGCATCTCCTGCCGTGTCTCTGCCTTAAATGCCAGATCCTTAAGTTGCCTCACCTCATGCAATCCCTTCACATACCAGGCAAAAAGCTTGCGAAAAAGGATAACACCTCTTTTTTCACCATAGAAATCACAGCTAAGATTCAGGTGACGGAGCATGGTATCTGTGAGTTCATCCGGACCAGGCCTCTCAGGGATGACGCCTTTTTCGAGATATGCCATGGTGTCCCTGAATATCCAGGGATTGCCGAGTGATCCGCGGGCAATGGCAACCGCATCACATCCTGTCTCATCGAACATCTTTTTTATGAGCTGCGGAGAAAGTGCATCACCGCTTGCGATAACCGGGATCGAAACCGCTTCTTTCACCTGCCTGATGATATTGTAGTCAACTCTTCCGCTGTACCCCTGCTCCCTGGTCCTGCCATGCAGTGTCAGCCCGCTGATGCCTGCATCCTCTGCATGACGGGCAACTTCACAGGCATTGACCGAAGTGCTGCCCCAGCCGGCCCTGATCTTTACGGTAACCGGCAGATCAGCATGCTTCACCATCGCCGCAAGCAGGGTCTGCAACTTTTTCGGATCCTTCAGCAGGCTTGAACCCTTTCCTTTTTTTACTACCTTATCAACCGGGCAGGCTGCATTCAGGTCAAGGATATCGAAACCTCGCGGCAGGACCTTGTCCATAGCCTCGAGAAGGGATTCCGGCTCATGTCCGAGCAGCTGTGCCCCCAGCGGGCTGTCTTCCTCGCAGGAGTTGAGCATACGGCCTGTCTTGCCTGACTGATGGACGATCGAACGGGCTGATATCATCTCTAAAAATGCGAACTCGCATCCAAGGGAACGGGTAATAAGCCGGAACGGAAGGTCTGTTATCCCTGCCATGGGAGCAAGAAGCAGGCGTGACTTGAGCGTTATAGCGCCTTTATTTAACACTTTTTATATTGTAACCGACAGCCTGCTCTCCTGTCGATGTAAAACCACCATGAAACTTTTTCTTCGGCGCAGAGTTGAAATAATCATAGAGTGTGATACTCTAAAAGAAATCCTGAAGGAGGTATTTTATGAGCAGAAAAGCTTTAATCTTGTTCATCGTTCTACCCCTGCTGCTTATCACGGCAGGCATCAGCAAGGCAGGCGTAAATGTCGATGTTAATATTGGCCTGCCGGTTTTTACCTTTCCCGAGCCGCCTGAACTGGTCGTCATACCGAACACGTATGTCTATTACGCTCCCGGGGCAGATCTGGATATCGTCTTTTATCACGGATACTGGTACCGCCCTCACAACGGATATTGGTACAGAAGTTCAAATTATAACGGCCCATGGCGTCACCTTGGCACAAATAGAGTGCCGCGGCACATAATCAATCTGCCGCCTGATTACCGGAGCATTTATCACGACCACCCACGCATTCCCTACCGCAATGTGCACAGCAACTGGAACCGCTGGGAGCGGGAAAAATTCTGGAACAAGAGACAATGGAAACACGAGCAGAATGAATGGCGGCAGGAGCGGCGCGAAGACAGACGCGAGCACCGCCAGGACATGAGAGAGCGGCGGCATGACCGGCGTGAGGAGAGGCGGGAGCACAGGTAGGACAGAGAGCAAACCGGGGCGGAGAAAACTGCCCAAAAGCAGGAGATAGGTTAATCCGCAACGCGCAGAATAATTTTAAACGGACAACTGGCAGATCGCGAATCAGCGATCTGCCAGTTTTGTCTTCATAAACTCAAGCAACGCATCCATCTGCTGTTTCAGCTTTTCAAACCCCTTGAAGGTCAGTGACTGCGGCCCGTCGGAAAGGGCATGTTCAGGGTCAGGATGGACCTCAACCATAAGGCCGTGAGCGCCCACAACAACAGAGGCAAGCGACAGGGGGCTCACCAGGCTTCTCTTCCCTGTTGCATGACTTGGGTCAAAGATCACCGGCAGATGACAACTCTCTGCAACAAGCGGGATGACCGAGAGGTCCGATGTATTTCTCGTGGCGGTCTCAAAGGTCCTGATACCGCGCTCGCAGAGTATCACGTCGGGGTTCCCTTCAAGGAGAATATATTCGGCAGAAGCAAGCCACTCCTCAACCGTCGCAGACAAGCCCCTTTTAAGGATCACCGGCTTTTTTGTTCTGCCCACCTCGCGCAGCAGATCAAAGTTCTGCATATTGCGCGCACCGATCTGGAGGATATCAGCCCTGGAGGCGGTCAACTCCACCTGTTCCGGACTCATCACCTCTGTAGCGACAAGGACGCCGACCTCTTTTCTGACTTCGTCAAGGATCTCGATACCAACTTCACGCAGTCCCTGAAAACTGTGCGGACTCGTACGGGGCTTGTAAGCGCCCCCGCGCAGCACAGGGACCCCAAGCTTCTTAAGAAACCTGGCAGTCTTAAATATCTGCTCCCTGCTTTCTATGGCGCAGGGACCGGCGATAATCAGAAAGGGCGATCTCCCGCCGATCTTGACATCCCTTGAAAGTCTGATCACAGAATCTGAAGGATGAAAATCCCTGCTCACCAGCTTATAAGGCTTGGTCACATGGATAATTTCAAGGATACCCTTCAGCGTCCTGATCGGGCCGTCGTCAATCCAGGACTGGTTGCCGATGATGCCGACAGCAGTCCGTTCAGCTCCCGGTATGGCAACAGGCTTAAGCCCCATATCCCTGATCGTGTTTTTTACCTTTTCTACGTCTTTGTCAGTTGCAGAATGATGCATGACAATGAGCATGATTGAATCTCCTTCCGTAAGCCCTATTCTATGAAAAGGCAGTTCCAAATATCAATGAGGCTCCTTATTCCTGTGTTATAATTGACTGATGTCCGTGAAGCGATATTCTCTCTTTATCATTGTTAGTACCGGCCTTTTCTTCATCCTGATGGCAGGGTCCGGGATTGCATCAGCCCCTGAGCGCGAAACCGAGCTATTCAACAGAGGGTATGAGTACCTCTTCTCCTACAAGCCGGAAAAGGCGGCCGAAACTTTCAGGCTGTTTCTTAAGGAATTCCCGGAAAGCTCAGCCCGGGATGCTGCCATGTTCTGGCTCGGGAAAACCCTTATCAGCATGAGATTGTATAGTGAAGCAGAGCTGATTTTTCAGACAATACAAAAGGAATTTCCGGACAGTCCCTTCATAGTCTTCATCGATGTCGAGAGGGAAGAAATTGCAAGGATCCGATCAGTAGACATTTCCAGGAAAGCCCAGGAGCCATCTGAGCCGCTAAAGAATATTCCTCCAAAAGAAGAGAAAGATGACAAAAAATTGGGGGATGCAGACAAAAGGCTAAGCCGGATGCAGGCAGAAAAGGAAAAGGCTGAATCCCTTCTTGAGGAGGAGCACAGGGCTAACCGTGAGCGCATGCTCAGGATTACCGGTCTGGAAGCAGGTGATGCCCGTCAGAAAAAACAGATTGCTGAACTTGAAGCTCAGGTGCAACGGCAGACTGATCTTGAAAAAAGCCTGAAAGAATCAAAGGACGAAAGAGACCGGCTCAGCAGTCAGGTTGCGCGGCTGTCAGCAGAGAAGAATACATCCCTGCAGCAGACCCCGGAACAGAAATCTGTTGTTGAGAGCGGGGAGTCCCTGCGATTCAGGCTTGCTCAATTGGAATTGCTCAGCGAAGATCAGGGAAAAGAACTCACAAAGGCCCGGGAAGAGCAGGAAAAGCTGAAAAAGCTGCTTCAGGAGGAGAAGAAGTCTGCAGCAGAACTCAGAGTCGAGCTCGCCAGAGCAAAAGAGAAGGAAAAAGTTGATAAGACTTCATTGACAGAAAAAGATGCTGAGAGACTGTCAGCAGAGCTCAACGCTTCCAAGAAACAGGCAGCCGAGCTTCAGACTGACAATGAGGGTCTGAGAAGCAGGATCGAGGAGATGGAGTTCCAGGCCGAGCAAAGGGTCCGTGATATGAGAATATTAAACACCCATCTTTCCATGCTGATGCGCCAGGTGAAGGAGTCTCCGAAACTGCAGATCGACCCCAAAATTTCAGAAGAGCGCGATGCTCTGAAGACTGCCCTTGAGGCGGAAGAAAAACGTTCAGCTGAACTGAGGGGGCAGCTTGCGAACCTCAAAGAACAGCCTAAGGATTCTGCTCCGGCTCTGATTGACACACAGTCTGCGTCACGACCGATTGCCGATACTTCTGTTATGGTCGGAAACAGATTATATTCCCTTGCGCAGGTCATCGAGCATCAGACAGACGCATTCCTCCTGCTCAGACGACTGGGAGCCAAAGTCCCTGCATGGAGAGATGGCGATCCTCTGAATGATTTTATCACCGAAGAACTTCTGCTGCAGGAGGCAAAAAGAGCACAAATCACGATTGATGCAAAAAAATATAAAGAGATGATTGCAAGTCACAAGCTTAATGCTGCAGAGGCCGTCTATCTCGAGAAGTTTATGACTATTGCCAGATACATAGACACACAGTATGCTGAAAGCCCGCCTGAAAGATGGATAGAGCTCATAACGGTTGATTACAAACCCGGAGATGCCGCAGCAAAGACTGTAGTTGCCACTGACCTGCAGAAGGCTGCCCGGGGCGGCACATCCTTTGAAGAGATTGGAAAGATGCATCCCGAGGGAGTCAAATTCTCGCGCCTGAGCATTGAGGAGTTTGGCGCAAAATACAAGGAGAGGAGCCAGATCATTCAGAAACTCAATTTCTTGAGAGAAGAGGCAGTGGTCATCTGGTCAGACAAGGGCTATATGCTGATCAAGCCAGTCACAGGCCGTATCTCCTTCAACCCTTTTGAGGAAATGAGCCCTGAGAAAAAGGAGAAGTTCAAAACCTTTTTGAAGCAGTGGCTTGCCTTGCGAAGGAAGTAGCCATCAGGCTACTTCATAGCCAATGATTCAAGAGCACTCAGCTCGTTTTTTGCCTTTGCCAGCCTCTTAAAATACTTTTTTACCTTCTCCATATTTCCTGCCTTCACCGCCTTGGCAATGTCACCCTCAAGCTCGGCAACCTCAAGCCGCTCATAGTAGTCCATCATCTCTTTCAAATGGGCCAGCACGATCATGCCGGTGATCAGGGGGTGATTGTTTGTCACGTTGGCGTCACGAAACCGCATGCCATGCTCAAGCTCCACTTCAAGACCTCGGCGGAACTCCTCAAGCGGTATGGCCATCTTCTCCGTATTTACCTTCGAGAGTATGAGCCTGGCCTCTTTCGTGCTGACCTTTTCGTCCCTGATCCCTGTCCAATCCTTAAGTTTCAGCTCTTTACAGACCCTTTTTACTTCATCGACCGTGATATATTGCGGCAATTTCATTGTCATGTTCCTCCTGTTTCATGTTCATACTGTTGACGGTTTAATCTTTGAATTTTGAGGCCGTACGATTGTACGTGCGTTCAAGGTCCTTAAGCATTGAATCAAGCTCATCCCTTGCAATATCCCACTTTTCCTCACCCGACTCCTTCAAGTCCTTAAGCTTGTTCTTTGCGGATTCGCTCTTTTTTCTGAGATTATCAGCTGCACGGGTGATCTTCTCCCTGGCCCTTTCACCCTTCTTCTCTGCCCTGAGATAAAGCTGCTTCACGTTAGCCTCAAGACGGTTCAGTTTCTCCTCGGCCTTCTTCTGATACTCCTCCTTTTTCTGATAAAGATACGTACCCGTGGTCCCTGCACCCTCTTTGCTGCCTGTCTTGCCCCCTACGGATGTGCTTTCCTGCTTCTTTACAGAGGTTTGGTTATGTCCGAAAACAGGCGTTTGGATAAGACATAGAATAATGCCTGCCGAAAAAAGAAACGTTAATTGTCTCATATCTGCCTTTTCATTTTTTTCATATTTTACCAGTTCATTTCCAATTGTGCGACTCCTATTTTCATGGCAATTTATAATCAGTGGGGTCAAGTCTGTTATAATTATGGGGCTTAACCATGAATGCAATAGAACTGTACAAAAGACTCCCGAGGAAAAACTGCGGCAGATGCAGCCAAAAGGCCTGTATGCCTTTTGCCCTTTCCGTAATCAAGGGTGATGCAGACCTTTCTGAATGTCCCCTGCTCGCTGAAGACGAAATGAGGGATATGAGGGGTTCCATAACACATTCAGATTGGCAGGAGGAACTGATTCAGTCCCTGCGTCTTAAGATAAAGGATATTGACCTGTCTGCCATTACTGAAGATCTTGGCGGTGATTATCGCGATGGCAGGCTTTATATGCAATGTCTCGGCCGGGAATTCGAGATATTCCCCGGAGGCGAAATAAAGTCTCTGGGCCATATCACACCCTGGATCAGGATCCTCCTGCTGCACTACATCAACACCCATGGAAAGGCTGAACTCGCGGGGAAATGGGTCTCGTTCAGTGAGCTCAAAAGCGGGATGGTGAAGGCATCGTCCTTCCTGCGGGAAGCTGAGGAGCCTATCAAGGAGCTGTTCCTAAGCGCTCCTAAGCGCGTATCTGCAGCGCTCGGCAGGCTCGGGGCAAAGCAGACTGGCGACTTCCCTACCACTGAAGCCTGGATTCTTTTCCTTCTTCCTAAGGTACCGGTTGTAATTCTCTATTGGCCGGAAGAAGACGAGTTCCCTGCAAAGGTAAAGATACTCTTTGATCAGACCGCAGACAAATTCCTTGATGTTGAATCACTTATGTTTCTGCTGGAAGGCCTTGTAAAAAATATGGAGAGGGTCCTTTCACTTGACAACCCTCTATGACCGACATAAAATCCCATCTTCGGAGTAACCGGCCAGAGCCATGACACAAAAAAAGACAACAGGAATCTATTCCTCTATTCAGGCACTTTATCTCTCGTTTTATTCAAGAGAACTGTACCAGGATATTGCGAGAAACTGGAGAGGGCTCTGCCTTCCCTATCTCTTTCTTGTCCTCATGATCTTCTGGGTGCCGGAGATCATGAATATGAACCGAAATGCCTCCGACTTTATTGCAGACGAGGGTCCAAAATATGTTGAACAAATCCCGGTGATAACCATTGCAAAAGGGGAGGTGTCGATCAAAGAGGATATGCCGTACACGATTTATGACAAGAAAAATAATACCCCTTTCGCAATCATTGATACAACAGGAAAAACAACCTCGCTGGACAACTCACCTGCGCAGGTACTCGTAACAAAAAACATGCTGATGGTCAGGGTGACTCAAAAGGAGATCCGCTCCCTGCCGCTTTCTGACATCGGTGATGTGACCATAACAAGGAGGCTGATCTATGACTGGCTTGAGACCTTCAAAAGCCTCGTTATAGCCATGCTCTTCCCTCTTATGCTGCTGATATCCTTTGCCTTCCATATCATGCAGATGATCCTTCTGTCGTTTCTGGGAGGGAATATCGCAAAGAATTTAAATGTCAATCTCGATTTCAGGTCATTGATGCGCCTCTCTGCCGTGGCCTTCACCCCGCCGGTTCTCCTTGAAACAGTGCATGCGGTCCTCGACATATCGTATCCTTACAGCACCTTCGTGTCCTTCATTCTTGCAGCCGGATATCTGTACTATGCCATAGGGTCGAACTCAGAAAAGGTGCTCAATCCGATCAGCAGAAAGTCCTGACTCCTCTTATCGCCCTGTTTCTGAGATCCCTTATCCCTGTGAGAATACAGCCTTCAGAATGAGCAGCAGCCAGGGCGCACTATGCAGGAAAAGATCAAACCAGTCAAGGGGTCTTGTCAGCTTTCCATGGAAAAGCATGCCGAGTTTTTCAATGATATGCGGCGGCCAATAAGGCGCAAGGCCAAGGGTGAGGCAGAGAAAAACTATTGCGGTCCAGGGGAGTTTATCCAGCAGGGCTGCCACAAAACAACCTCCTGTTCATTTATTGCCTGCCGGAACAAATTTGGTCATGACCGCTGCAATGACCAGCACTATAACAAGGGCATTAAGCGCCGCGAAAAGACCGTAGCTGTCTGCCATGAGCCCTGTAAGCATAACACCCATGCCGCCGATGCCAAGGGCAAAGCCGATCATGATGCCTGATGCAATGCCAATATGCCTGTGCATGATCTCATGCATCATCACCATGGTAACGGAAAATGATGCCATAACCGAAAAACCGAAACAGAAAAGCAATGTTAGGGCTGCAGGGCCGGTTGTATGAAGAAAGAAATACAGCAGAGGTGCTGCCAGCAGAAGAGAGGCCAGGGTAACCTGTTTTCTGCCGAACCGGTCAGAAAGGGTCCCGCCAATGAACTGTCCTGCAACTCCTGCAAGAAGCATGACCGACAGCAGCGAATTCGATCTCAGCACTGAGTTTCCCGCCTGCACAAAATAGCTCGGCAGATAACTCAGCACCGAGAAATAGACCCAGGACCTCAATACAGCAACCATGATAAGTATGACCGCAGGTCTGATGTCGCTCAAACGGAAGGGATGCATCTCCCGTATACTGCCTGTACCCTGACCTGAGGACAGCTTCCAGACAAGAGACCCCATTACAATACCCGGGATGGCCATGTAGAACATGCCGCCCTGTCCCAGCGATGAGGTGAGAGCTCCTATCAGCACAGGGCTGATTGCAAAGCCGATATTCCCGCCTATGATAAAAACAGACATGACCCTGCCCTTCGCACCGGTCGAAAGACCGGCGATTGCAGCTAAGGCATGCGGATGGAACATGGCTGGACCAAGGCCGGCAAGGGTTGCAAGGGTCAGCAGCATTCCATAGCTCTTTGCCATGCCCATGCATCCGACAAAAATGCCCGCCCAAATCAATCCTAATGCCGCGACCCATCTGGCCCGGTATCTGTCGATCGCATATCCCAGGAACGGCTGGGAAACAGACGAGGTAAGCGTGAAAAAAGTCACCAGCAAGCCTGCTGAGGCGTATGAGAGGCCCGAACCCGCAATAAGCACCGGCAGGAACGGCGGCAGTGCGTTCATGTAGATGTCATCCACAATATGTCCGGCGGTATACGTAGCAAGGACGCTACGGTCTGAGAGCTGCTGCTTCATCTACTGTTTTCTCAGACGTGCAAAACGGGTAAACAGATTGTCATGCCGTTCTTCAAGGCTGAAACCCCGGGACTGAAAAAGCGAAACAGTCGCATCCATATCTTTTCGATTCACCTCAACCGAAGGTTCATAGATCGAAAGCACCCCGTTTTGCCTGACCGTTCGGGCTATAATCGCAGCAGCCTCGCCCTGATGTGCTATTTCGTGAAAGCTGTAATAGAGGAGACAGACATCAGCGCTGTCATGAGGCATGTCAGCCGAAGCGATATCCTGCAGCACAATTTCGACCGCATCGCCGAACCTCTGCACTCTCTTTCTGAGCTTTCTGACCATGCCCTGCTGGAGTTCAACAGCGATCACTTTTTTCGCGCGCTCGGCAATAGCCTCAGTGAAAAAACCATTTCCGGCGCCGATCTCAAGCACGATCGAATCCCGTGTTATGCAGGATTCGTCAAGCACCTTACTCCTGTCAGTGAATGCCTTTCTGATGGGGTTATAAAGGATAAAGGAAAACCATGAAGGGCAGACAAAGGCCATCAGCTATTGTCACCTGCGCGGGATATAACGATCCAAATACGTTGCATATGCATAGTATGTTAAGGATAATTTCTTTTCTCTGCAAATGCAAATATAACGGTATGGAGAGACTCAGACCGTTTGCTGCCCGGAATAACTAATCAGTACAGAGGAGGTCCCTGGTCATAATGACCATATCGTCGTCCGTGCTTTCGATGGCGTCACAGACCCTGGCCATATTGATAATAAGGTCGCTCTTTTTAACCGGCAGTTTTTTGTCAGCGACAACACATACCAGTTTCATCAGGCCAATGCTGAAAGCCTTGCCATCACCCTTTTTGAAAGACAGGGTTTCCTGTTTCTTCAAGTCTTCACTGGAATAATAGTCGGCAATGCGCTTCCTGAACAGGGCCGCGGCCTGATCCATCAGCAACTGCATATCGCGGCAGGCGCAGATTACCATAAAATCATGAGTGCTCAGCGTGCCAACAAAGCCGTTCTTGCGGGAATCGGCAGAGGTCTTCAAAATTGCAGCCGCCCACTGGATAATATCTGCATGTCTGTTCGGACCGTATTTGATGAGATAAGACTGGATATTCGATATCCTGACATAGGCAACAGAGTAATTGCCGATTTTGGGATATATCTCTTCCAGCTTCCTCAGGATCGCCGTCTTGTCAGGCAAGCCGGTCAGGTAATCAGGCCAGAGATAAGGATTGTTCTGTCTCTTGCGCAGGTCTGCAATATATTTTTTTGCCTCTGTAAAGCCCATGGATCACCCCCGTTATTTCTTTTAATCTCCAATAGTTAAATACCGCATTTTCAACCATGTTGTCAACTTGAAGTTATGTTTATAAGGTTGATTCACCGGTACGACGGATCAGACGCAGAGAGGTCCGGAGACAAGGGTTTGATAACGAAGGATCTCGCTATATCAGCTACAAGGTATTGTCCAGCATTTCCCTTATGTGGCGGCAGAGTTTATCCGGCACTACAGGCTTCATGATAAATGGCAGTCCGGATTTTGCAAGCCCTTTGCCTTCCATCAGTTCAGGGGTATACCCGGACATAAAGATCACCTTCACCAGCGGATTAATCCGTACTGCTTCGTCATATACCTGCCACCCATTCATGCCAGGCATGATTACGTCCGTGAGCAGCAGATCGATCTCCTCCCATCGCTCCTGGAAGATGTTCACCGCTTGCAGTCCATCAGAGGCTTCTAAAACTCTGTATCCATGGTCTGCGAGATACCTCCTGAGTAATTCACGGACCATGGTATCATCTTCTGCAAGGAGCACGGTCTCCTGTCCGAACAGTCTCTGGGCTGCAACAATATGCGGCCGGCCCGAGTCATGCCGGATCTCTATGAGAAGCGGTAAAAATATCCTGAACGTTGTGCCCTGTCCGATCTGACTTTCCACCCGGATAAATCCGTGATGCTGTTTAACAATTCCGCTGACAAGCGACAGACCAAGTCCTGTTCCCTTGCCTGACTCTTTGGTGGTAAAAAAGGGCTCAAATATCTTCTCTTTGACCTGTTCGTCAATCCCTGTTCCGGTGTCGGTTACCGTAATAACACCATAAGGATCTTCTGCTGACAACATTGTGTCGCTCCGCCACGATACGTCGGCCTTCCTGACGCCGGTTTCGATCACAATGCGTCCGCCGTTCGGCATGGCATCACGAGCATTCGTCACAAGGTTGATCAGAACCTGTTCTATCTGTCCGACGTCGGCAAAAATTGGGATCTTCTCACCTGCAACGCAGATCTGCATATCGATATCCTCCCTGATCAGCCGCCGGAGAAGTTTCGCAATGTCTTCAATGATGATGTTCAGATCAGCAGACCTTCGGTCATGGGTCTCCCTGCGGCTGAAGGAAAGCAGACTTCGCGTCAGGTTTGCAGCACGATCTCCTGCCTTGACAATCTCCTCGATATGCCCTTTGAAAATATCCGAGTCCGGCATCTTCATCAGTATCAGGTTTGCATAGCCCATGATTGCGGTCAGAATATTATTAAAATCGTGTGCTATGCCACCGGCCAGTTGGCCGATGGTCTCAAGTTTTTGCGAGTGACAGAGTTGGGCGGCCAGACTTTTCTGCTCGGTAACGTCCTCACCGATCAAAAGCAGAAGATCCCTGTTCTCTATGCTGATGATTTCTCCGGAGTAAATGCAGTCGACCTTATGGCCGTCCTTTGCCGTAAGTGTTCCTGGGATTTCTCTTATGCGGCCATGCTGCCTCAGGACCGTCAGGAGATCATCCCTTTCAGATGACATCATCCAGCCGATCTCGACCGAAGATTTACCGATCACCTCGTACCGGCTGAATCCGGAAACCTCGAGAAATCTCTCATTCACCTCAAGATAGATGCCGTCATCAATGGTGCTGATCGTCATGAGAAGAGGCAGGCCATTGAATGCCTTGGAAAAGCGTGCTTCCAGCGCAATGAGTTCGTTCATGGCCTCGATCCTCGCCGTTACGTCATAGACGGCGCCCTGATATATCGGCTCTTCCTGGGAAGCCACCATGACCTTGCGGCAGATATCCCTCGCCCAACGCATTGCGCCGTCTTTACGGCGGATACGGTAGGTATAGTTTGCTACATAACCGGCTCCGGTCTCCAGCCTGCTGATCTCTTCCTTGATTATTCGACGATCCTCAGGATGCACAATATCCAACCATGCTATCCTGCCTGAAAGAAAATCATCAGCCGTATAACCGGTGATCTCTGAAACAGTGCCGTGAACCATGAGAGGCTGCATGGTCAGCAGGTCGATCTGATAGGCTATACCTTCAAAGTTCTCCAGGAAAGAGCGGTATTTGGCCTCGTTTTCCCTGAGTGCACCCATCGTAGCGCGGCACTCCGTAATGTCCGAAATAAGACTGTCATACGCCGTAAGGTTGCCTTCAGCATCAAAGCGGGGGATCGATGTATTTTTCACCCAGCGGATCCAACCGCTCTTATGGATGATCCGGTGCTCAAGCGGAGGCGGCGTTTTTCCTCTGAGGAGATCATTTATCTGACCCAGAACGGCCTTTCGGTCATCCTCATGCACCATCTCATACCAGAGGGACGGGTTATTCTCATACTCCTGCGGGGTGAAGCCTGTGACAGATACGCAGCCGGGCCCATGATTCGTGCCAACCGGGGTACCCTCCGAAATCTGTACAGAGAAAAGATAGTCAGTAACCGAGTCGACAAGCCTGCGAAACCGCTCCTCGCTTGCCCTCAGCGCTGCCTCGACCCTCTTCCGCTCAGTGATCTCCAGACGCAATTGTTCATTCGATCGTTCAAGTTCAACAGTGCGCCCCATCGCATTTTCGTCAGCAGCCTGCTGCGGTTCGGCGAATCTCAGATCATCATTCACTGTTGACACCTTCTCATCACTTCGTTACTTATCATCTCAAGAGGAAGCACCTTATCCACGCCGCCAAGCCTGATAGCCTCTTTCGGCATACCAAAAACGACTGATGTGGCCTCGTCCTGGGCAATGGTGCATGCCCCGCCATCCTTCATCTCGCGCATTCCTTTTGCGCCGTCGTCCCCCATGCCGGTCATGATCACACCCACAGCGTTCTTGCCCGCATACCGCGCAGCCGATCTGAAGAGTACATCCACCGATGGGCGATGACGACTGACAAGCGGACCTTCCTTCACCTCAACGAAATACCTTGCGCCGCTCCTCTTTAAAAGCAGATGATAATTGCCGGGAGCAATCAGTGCACGGCCCCGAATGACCGTATCATCGTTTTCGGCCTCCTTCACGGTTATCTGGCAGGCAGAATCGAGGCGCTTCGAAAAAGCGGTAGTGAAATGCTCCGGCATATGCTGGACGATAACAATACCCGGACTGTCTGCGGGGAAGGATTCGAGAAAGACCTTGAGTGCCTCCGTGCCGCCTGTCGACGCCCCTACAACTACCACCTTCTCTGTAGTCTGGATCATTGCCCTTGTCGCCTTTGCGATAATGACATCTGCCGAGAGTTTAGGGGTAACGCTGTAAGGTCTGGCCGATATACGTTTAGGCAGTGCAAGTGCCGCTGCCTTTATGGTATCACAGATAGCGATCTTCGACTCTTCCAGAAACTGCTTCGTGCCCAGGCGGGGTTTCTGGATGATCTCCACGGCCCCGTATTCAAGCGCCTTCAATGCAGTATCCGATCCCGATTCAGTGAGACTTGAACACATGACCACGGGAATTGGTCTCTGACTCATGATCTTCTGCAGGAATGTCAGGCCGTCCATGCGGGGCATTTCAACATCAAGAGTGATAACATCAGGGACCGTCTCCCGCATCCGCTCGGCTGCAATAAACGGGTCGGCTGCCGCAGCCATCACATGGATCCGGGGGTCTGACGAGAGGATTTCGGCAAGCGTTTGCCGCACCACGGCAGAGTCATCCACAATGAGCACCTTGATCTTGCCGTTGTTCACGGATGCATTTCCCTCGCGTCATATACGGATTTCATCACCCTCTTCATCAGCACTTCTCCGGTGTGAGGGTAAAATAATAATTTTCTTCCCTGCGTGCCGCCCACATCCCTGGCAACGACCCGAATGCCCTCCTGCTGCATGATCCCAAGCGCTGTCGTGATGTTCTGAAAGCCGACCGTCTTTGCCACGCTGCCTGTCTCATGGACATCGAACATGTCAGCTCCGCCGAAAACCTTTGCATCGATTCCGCTGATACCAATGCCAGCCCGCCTGAACTGTTCAATCATTGCCTTGACAGAGCATTCCACATACTTGAAGCTCTCTGTACAGCCGTCTTCACATTTCACCTTGCCGGGACATCGTGGGAGGAGACCGTGACAGATCGATCCAAGCGAAAAGCGGGAATTGAAAAAGGTTACCGAAACGCAGGAGCCGAGCACGGTCTGCACTATCGACGGATGGTCTGCGATATGCATCTGCCCCGGTCTAAGATAGACGATCGGAAGCGCGGTTGCAGGCCAGGTCATCCGACTCTCCGGTATATGGTAGGCGCCACCGAAACAAGAGGCACATCGAGACCGTGCAGCGTCTCAGAGTGTCCGACAAAAATATATCCTTCAGGTGCAAGATAGTCGCAGAAATGACGCAGCAATTTTTCCTGCGTGCTCCGCTCGAAATAAATTATAACGTTTCTGCAGAAGATAACATCCATCTTTTCCTTCAGCCCGAAATCCTTGTCCATGAAGTTCAGCCTGCGGTACGTGACATTTGCCCGGAGAGACGGTATGATCCTCACAATTCCCTTATTTGCGTCCTTTGCCCTGAGCAGGTATTTTTTCTTCATACTGTCAGGTATGGTCTCAATCCTCGCTTTGTCATATACCGCCTGTCGTGCCTTCTCCAGCACCTTCGTGCAGATGTCAGTTGCGAGGATGTTAAAGGTAAGGTGTGGATGATGCTCTGCAAACTCATTCAGGACCATGGCAAGTGTATAGGGTTCCTCTCCTGTAGAGCAGCCGGCGGACCATACGTGAAGCGCCCTGCGGATCCCGGCCCCGCTGCTGTCGATGAGCTCGGGGAGGGCTTGTTCGCAAAGATAATGGAAGTGGTTCGCCTCCCGAAAGAAATCGGTCTTATTTGTCGTGATCGCATCGATCATATGAATGATTTCTTTTGCCCCCTCATTTGAACCAAGGACAAACTTGCAGTATTCTGCAAACGAAGAGATATTCAACTGCAGAAGGCGCTTTTTGAGGCGCATCTCAAGCATTGACCTCTTTGGACCGCTCATTTTGATACCACAGCTGTCATGAATAAATTCGCTCAGAATCTGAAAATCCCTGTCCGTCAGTCTCGGTTGAGCCGTAATCGCTATTGTTGATTTTGCATCCCAGTTCATATCAGACCCTCCTCTGATAAGCTGTTAGCAGTTAGATATAACCTGTCAGCCGTCAGCTTCCGGGATCGTTACCGGAGCTGATGGCTGACCGCCGCTTCTCTAATATTTTTCAAACTCGTTATCGAGCTGGTCAGCACCGCCCATATCAAGAACAACACCGCCGTGTCTGCCGTTGTCCCCGTTCTTCTTCCCTGCTGCAGCCATCGCCGGCTCGCGGTGCTCGATATGAGCCGCTGCAGGCCGGTGCAATATGCCGGCCTTGTCCTTCAGCACTGCCGCCTTTCTCAATATGCTTCCGCTTTCTCCTCCCATATTAAAGAACGAAATGGTATGCTGCAGCTGCTCTGCCTGAGAAGCAAGCTCCTCAGACGTCGATGCCATCTCTTCCGATGCCCCGGCGTTCTGCTGGATCACCTGATCAAGCTGCTGAATCGCCTTATTGATCTGCTCTGCTCCGGTATTCTGTTCGTTGGAGGCCGCGCTGATCTCCTGCACCAGTTCAGCGGTCTTCTGTATATCCGGCACGATCCGGCTGAGCATCTCTCCGGCCTTCTCGGCTACCTGTACGCTCGTGGTCGACAACTGGCTGATCTCTGCGGCTGCTGCCTGGCTCCGCTCTGCAAGTTTACGCACCTCTGACGCCACAACAGCAAACCCCTTGCCGTGCTCTCCTGCACGCGCTGCCTCGATCGCCGCATTCAATGCCAGCAGATTCGTCTGACGCGCTATCTCTTCAATGATCGATATCTTTCCTGCGATCTTCTTCATTGCACTCACGGTCTCTGAGACCGCGCGGCCGCCTTCTTTCGCATCTTCGGCTGCCTTCAGCGATATCTTCTCGGTCTGTTGTGCATTGTCTGCGCTCTGCTTTATATTCGATGACATCTGCTCCATGGACGACGACGCCTCTTCTGCTGCCGCTGCCTGCTCGGTCGCCCCCTGCGACATCTGTTCTGAAGATGCGGATAGCTGGTGGCTTCCGGCTGCGACATTGTCCGCTGCTGCTTTTACATCCGATACGATCTCCTGCAGTTTATCCACCATGTTCTGCATCGCTTCTGCCAGCTGTCCCGTCTCGTCCGAACTTTCAATCCGTATATTTTTTGAAATATCGCCTGCGGCAACAGCATGCACCCCTTCTGAAAGTCTTGCGAAATTCCGCCTGATAGGACGCACGAGAAAGACAACTGCACCGGCAACAAGCAGCACAAGTATCGCTGCATAAACGATCAAAGCCGTTACTCCCATGCTGTCCTGCTTCTTGCGAAGGTCTGCGGTCAGGCCGCCGACGATCTTATCTTTGAACTCATCCCTGAATTCGGTGAGCAGCTTCTGCGTCTCTCCAAGAGCCAGCGTTGTTTCCTCCTGATAGATCCTTTTTGCCAGATCCTGCTTGCCCTCTTTCAGCGCTGCCACGATCTTCGGCGCTGTTGCATGGAGCTTCCGGTGAGGCTCCTCGATCTTTTTGAATGTGTCAGCAACCTCGGCAGGAGGCGTAAAGGCATAGTACCACTCCCCGAACTTGCATTTGGTATGGTCTGTCTGACCGCTGAACTCCTTCCCGAACAAAATGGATCCGACAGCCAGGGCCTCTGCCCACTTCAGATGATCTATGATCCGGGGCGCAATCTGCGCCTGCAGGGCGCGGTATTTATCAACTTCGTCAAGATCTGTTTTAACGTGTTTGATAGTGACCTCAAAAAAAACAGCCAGTCCGACCAGCGCTATGGCCAGCACGCCGATGCCTGCATAAATTTTCCTCACAATCGTCATTTTCGTAGACCCTCCTTTTGAATTTCGGTGCACTAATTCCAATCAGACAGATATCGTCTCTGCTGTCTCCGTCTGCTGAACAATGGCCAATTCCTCGGCAGAAAAGACTTTATCAATATCCAGGATTATTACGAATTGGCTGTCCCGTTTGCCCATACCCCTGATAAAATCGGTCTTGAGCCTCATGCCTATCCGGGGTGCTGGTTCGATCTGCTCTGCTCCAAGATCGATCACCTCCTGCACAGAATCAGCCAGAGCCCCGAGAATTGTTCTTTCATTGTCAACAAAGACCTCAACAATTATTATGCAGGTGTTGACGGTCCGCGTTGTTTCGGCCATCCCGAACTTGAGCCTCAGATCCAGAACCGGCACCACACTTCCTCTGAGGTTGATTACCCCCCTCATGAAGTCCGGTGTCTGAGGAACCTTGGTAACGGCTGTGAAGTCCAGCACTTCCCTGACCTTTGAAATATCAATGGCGAAGACCTCTTCATCAAGCTTGTAGGTGAGATATTGTGCTGCCGGGGTTGTTCTGACATCCGTCATCGTTGTCCCTCCTCACTCAGAATTATTCAGCTGGATATCTCTTCCGCTGCAGCCATTTGGAACAAGGCAGGCATGTCGAGTATCAGTGCAACCGTGCCGTCCCCCAATATGGTCGCTCCGGATATGCCGGCCACGCTCCGGTAAATGCTGCCCAATGACTTTATGACTGTCTGGTGCTCGCCGATCACCTGGTCCACGACAAACCCGCACTGCGTACCGGATATCTCTGCAATCACGATATGCTCGATCGCCGGCGTGGTGTTGCCGAGCGAGAATTTCTGACGCAGGCTGATAAACGGCACCAACTGGCCCCTTACGTTCACGATGTTGCGTCCATGGGCTGCCGCGCGTTCAGTACCGGAGAACTCGACGCATTCGAGAACAGCCGAGAGGGGCAGCACAAAGTGTTCACCTGCCACGCGTATGAGAAGTCCCTCGATAATGGCCAGGGTAAGAGGAAGCTTAAGTGTCATGGTAGAGCCCTGGCCCTTCCGGCTGCTGATCTCGATCGTACCGCGCAGTTCGTCGATGGCCCGCTTTACTACATCCATGCCAACACCTCGGCCAGACACATTCGTTACCGTCCTGGCCGTAGAGAATCCAGGGGCAAGGATAAGGGAATAAAGCTCTTTTTCACTCAATTCTGCCTCTGCGGTAATCAAACCCTTTTCAATACCTTTTCTGCGGATTGCCTCTGCATCCAGCCCTTTGCCGTCATCGGCAATCTCGATCACCACATACGCGCCGGAATGCATGGCAGAAAGATGAATATTGCCTGATCCCGGCTTGGAGGCTTTTTCGCGCTCATCCGGCAGCTCTATGCCATGGTCAATGCAGTTCCTGATCAAATGCACAAGCGGGTCGCCCAGTTTGTCGATGACGGTCTTATCCAGTTCCGTCTCTGCTCCGGACGTTGTCATTTCAATCTCCTTTCCGAGTTCCTTCGAAAGGTCCCGGACAAGCCGCCTGAATTTGCTGAAGGTGCTCCCTATCGGCAGCATCCGGATATTCATAATGTTGTCGCGGAGTTCAGCGGTCAGACGTTCGACCTCCTCTGTTATCGAGAAAAGCAGGGCATCATTTCTGCCCACAGCCATCTGGCTCAGTCTTGCCTGAATCGTCACGAGCTCGCCAACAAGGTCGACCAGCTTGTCGAGCTTCTCTGAAGGGACCCTGATGCTCGAGCCTGCTTCGGTCTTTTCGCGGTGTTCCCTGACCTCGCGGATATGCTGCTGTTCAGCAAGAGCTGCTTCCACCTGATCCGGAGCAACGATGCCTTTTTCGACAAGAAGTTCGCCGACCTTCTTCTGCAGAGGCAGGACAGCAGCAAGTTCTGCCTCTGCAATATCACCCCGTTCAATCAATATTGCACCGAGTTTTTTACAGCCATCCTCAGTCATGGCCCCGCAGTCATCAATGACCTGAATACTGATCTCAGCCAGATCTTCAACAAAGACAAAAACATCGCGGATGGCATTCATACCCCTGTCTGTTGTGAGTATGATGTCCCAGGATGTGCAGCAGTCCTCCGGCACGAGCTCTTCAAGTCTCGGGAGTGAATTCTTCTGGGCCACAACACGCTGCCTGCCCAGGGTGCCGAGTTCATTGAGGAGCATGATAGGGTTGGTTCCATTGCGCATCAACCCCGGCGAAGGCTTAAACCTGATACGATACGTGATTTCGTGCCCTGACTGCTCAGACTCTTCTTCGCGTATACTTCTTTCCGCCTGCAGTTGCTGTCTATCGGAAATAAGACTGCGCAGAGCCGACACGATTTCTTCTGAGGCAGAAGCTGCGGCAGAGCTCTCCTCTGATGAACCCAGCATCTCCCTTACGCGGTCCCGGGCAGAAAGCGTGAGATCGATCAACTGCTTGGTCACGGCAATCTTGCCGTTTCTTACCTG
Organism: Nitrospirota bacterium; assembly: GCA_016217675.1. Taxonomy (GTDB): domain Bacteria; phylum Nitrospirota; class Thermodesulfovibrionia; order Thermodesulfovibrionales; family UBA6898; genus UBA6898. Next base: position 30,032 of record JACRHC010000029.1, on the reverse strand, counting down.
GTCAAATACGGTCTCGACCTCATGGGTAAAACGCGAAATATCGTCAAAGCCGAACATGGCTCCTGATCCCTTGATCGTATGCATGGCCCGAAATACACGGCCGATGAGCTCTGCGTCATCCGGCATCTCCTCCAGCTCCAGAAGGGCTGTCTCGAGCTCGGTAAGCAGTTCAAATGCCTCTTCACGGAAGGCTTCACGGTGCCTGTCCATTTGGTTATCCATCTCTTCCCCCGTGTTTAGCAAAATCTCTGAACCCAGAAGCAGCTCTGGTCAGTATCTGCAGGGCATCCCACATGCCGCCGGTAACCGGCTTCTGTCACAGCGCAGCGGAACACCTTTGACCTGGACTCGACAAGTGCAATCTGTTTCTTCTGCTGCAGAGCGCTGCGGTGAGCTGAACAGAAGACCTGGAGCGCCGAAAGGTCGCAGCTGCTCACCTCCTTGATATCAAGGACCACCTGATCAGCACCGGATAAGGCCGTAAGCAAAAGCGACTTGAGTTCATCTGCATATTCAATGGTCAGGTCTCCGCTGAGCGTCAGAAAACCTATGTTGGTCTGTTGTTCATGCAGCGCATGCATTGTAATCACTCCTTAAGCGGTCAATGAGTCCGGATGTCACTTCACAAACTTCTTCACCACGCCAAGCAGCTGGTCCGGTGTGAAGGGCTTTACGATCCAGCCGGTAGCACCGGCTGCCTTGCCTTCCTGCTTCTTCTGGTCCTGCGATTCGGTCGTCAGCATGATCACAGGTGTAAATTTATATCCCGATCTCTGACGCAGCTGTCTGATCAGCTCGATGCCGTCCATTTCCGGCATGTTAAGGTCAGTTATCACCATCGCGAATTTCGTTCCGTTGTTCATTTTGTCCAGCGCGTCCTTTCCATGCACTGCCGTGGTGACGTCGTATCCGCCGTCCTTCAGGGCAAAGGAGACAAGCTGTCTCATGGAAGCCGAGTCGTCAACAATCAAGATATTCCCTGCCACGGCATACCTCCTTCAGTTTCTGACTGACCGGCACTGCACGGTGCTTACCTGCACGACCGCAGCAGCCAGCTTTCGTTCATGATGCATACAACCGTTATATTCGTCTGCACAGCAGCGCTCAATATCGCCAATGCTCGGGATATAGGGTATCTGCCGTGCGCTGCATTGCCTGACCGTCTCTCCCTCATAGAATGGACATTGCATAGTTCTCCCCCTCACCTAAAAGAGTGTGATATTACTCTGCTCATCCTGATGCCTTCCGTTGCCGCCCGCCGGTTCCCCGCAAAACGTCTCCCGCATGACCCTGCGTTCTGACTCCATGGTGTAGAGCTGTTCGATAACAGCACCCTTCTCAGAGGTCCTTTCATTGTCGTCCAGCCGCCCGTGCATATTCCCCAAACTTCCGCAGAGCTCCTTGATCTCTGCCCTGACCGCTGAAAGCGGTTCGATGACATGTTCGATACGCTGGCGGGTTATGTCCTGAAACTGCATCGAAACAAGGATCTTGCCGATATCCTGAGCCAGCGCCTCCGTTTCCCTGGTTAGCATACCGATCTGCTGCCTGGTATTGGACATGGCGTTGTCGATCTTTCCCATGGTCTGGTGAACGACTGTTTCCGCCTCTGTCGAAAGCATGCTCGTAGCTGTCGTATTCCGTTCAGTCTTTTCGTATATGCCACGGATATCAGTTTCAACTTTCAATATCCGTCTTCTGATTTCGTCCACAGCCTCGGCTGATTTCAGGGAAAGCTTCCGCACCTCATCCGCCACAACTGAAAATCCGCGGCCATGCTCGCCGGCCCGCGCAGCCTCGATAGCAGCGTTCAGTGCAAGCAGGTTCGTCTGGTCTGCTATATATTCGATCTGGCCGATGATATCCCTGATGTCAACCGCTTCACTGAGGATTATTTCCATGTCACTGAGGGTCTGGCGGGCAATGTTGCCGATGCCCTTCATGCGGCCCGTGACTTCAACAAGTGCCTTTCTGCTGAGGTCTACAATATTCTCAGCACCGTCCCCGTTGCCCGAAAATTTGGTCACGGCAGCTTCTGCCTCGGCTGCCTGATGACGGGCCTGAGAAACGATGTCGGCAAACCTCTCGCCTATGTTCAGCGCCGCGGCTTCTGTTTCATCAATTACCTCTTTCAGTTGATTGTTCAGGACAGGGATTGTTTTTGTATACTCAGAAAGTTTAAGCGCAACTGATCCTGCGAGGCTGTCAATATTGGAGATGCAGTGCTGCTGCATGCGCTCAGCTTCGTCGCTGACTCGCTTGAGTTTCCGCTCAGTGAGCACCGTCATCGCCACACCTGCAGAACCGGCAATAATGGTAATGACTATCGTCCGCAGCATTCCATCACTGATCAGGCCGGCAAATGGCAGCGGACTCAGAGCCAGAAGCAGCATGAGGAACATCCTGGCGTCAATAATGTCTTTTTTCGTGGCGGTCTTCTTCATCAGTTCACCATCATTTCGATAGACCGCAGCAGATGGATCACTTCAAAGGGTTTTCGCAGCAGATGGAAAGGACTCTTCTTCTCAAGGCTTTTGATCATGGAATAATCAGCATACCCTGATATGAACATCACTGGCAGCTCAATTCCGCGCTCTTTCAGCGCATCATAAAGATCGATCCCGTTCATCTTCGGCATCAGTATGTCCAGAAGAGCCAGATCAAAGGGATCCCCAAGTCTGTAGTGGGAGAGGATTTTCATGAGGCCTTCCTCGCCGTCTCCAGCCTCACTTACCTTGTAGCCTGCCTGCCGCAGTGCAATGCCGGCAGAGAACCTGAAGGAAGCTTCATCGTCAACGATAAGAACATGCCTTGACATGTTTCTCTTCGTTGCATACCTGATGCCAGTAACCATTTTGGAGAATTATTCAAGGAGAACATAGGGTTAGAAAAGCAGCTCAGAAGTTCACAGATGCAATGAAGAGCAGGCTAACCATGAAGTCACAACTTGACGCTGCTTTGAAGTTGCGGTTATATATCAATTATTGGTTGTTGCGACAAAAGTTACTGGTGCAAAAAATGTCTCAGGGGGTGTTGTCTATTCCTGAATTTCAGAGTTTTATGGCTTTTTTCTTAACAGTCTTTTGTTCAGTGCCTGCCGGGTCATGCCTAACATTGTTGCTGCGATTCCCTGGTTGCCGTTTGCGCGACGCAGGGCCTCAAAAATGAGGTAATCTTCTGCTTCTTTTAAGGTGGGCAGCCTGCCGGTGCATTGAAAAAAATCCTCCCTCTCACCTGCTGAAACAGAAGGCTTTCTGCCTGCATCGATATTGCTCTCTTTGATCTTCTGGCGAAAGGTTTCGAGTGAAAGCGCCCCATGACCGTGATGCTGAGCAACCGCATCATGGATGAGAGCAATGAGCTCGCGAACATTGCCGGGGAAATGGTAAGAACTGAGCAGAGAGATCAGTTCAGCCGGAATCGGAGGTTTTTTCCTGCCAAGCGACAAGGACACCTCCCCGATATAATGATCGGCCAGAATCGGTATATCATCCTTCCGTTCTCTGAGGGTGGGGATATGGACATGATGACACCGGAGCCGGTAAAAAAGATCTTTCCGGAACGCTCCGGCCAGGATCTTCTCATGGAGATTCTGATTTGTTGCGACTAAGATCCTTGCATAGCTGCGCAGTGGGGTGTCAGACCCAAGCTGATAGTACGCCTGATCCTGGAGAAGTCTAAGCAGTTTCACCTGAAGCGAATCCTTCAGATCGCCGATCTCATCGAGAAAAAGCGTGCCGTGCGAAGCCTTATTGATCAGACCCTCACGCCTGCTCTCGGCGCTGGTATATGCGCCCCTGATATGGCCAAAGAGTGTGTCAGAGAACGTTGTTTCATCAAGTCCGGCAACATTGAGTGCAACGAACTGGCCGATGCGGCCGCTTAAATCGTGAACTGCCCTTGCAACGAGTTCCTTGCCGACCCCGGTCTCACCGGTGATCAGCACCGGCTGAGCAGAAGGCGCAATCGCCTCGATATACTGAAAGATCGCCTTCATTTCCCTGTTTGCCGTGAGTATTGAGGAGAAGGCTTCAGCATTCTCGACCCGCCCCTTCAGCAGGTGCTCTTTTAAGGAAGAAGCCTCTTTCCTGAGCGCACTCATCTCCAGTGCCATCCTCACGCTGGCAATAAAGCGGTCCTTATCCACCGGTTTGACGAGATAGTCGAAGGCCCCCGTGCGCATGCATTGCACTGCGGTTTCAAGTTCGCTTGCTGCGGTCAAAATAATTACCGGTAGCTCTGGATAGCTCTGGGCAATCTGAGAGAGCAGGTCTGAACCTGATAAAAAAGGCATGGAAAGGTCAAGGAGCATGACAGATATCTCCTCCTTGGCAAGCAGTGGCATAACCTGCCTGCTGTCGTCGAGAGTCAAAACTTCAGCAATCCCTGCGGAACGGAGAAGCAGTGATGAACCGAAGAGGGCATGCTGTTCGTCGTCAACCAGCAATACAGTCTGAGCTACGCTCATGCGCTGTCTCCCGGGGCGACTCCGGCGGACTCATCCCCAGGAGCCGTTCTGCTTTTCATTTCCGGCAGATGCACTCGCACGGTGGTGCCCTTCCCTTCCTCTGACAGAAATTCAAGAATTCCGTTATGGTCTTTGACAATGGAGTTGGATATGGAAAGCCCCAGCCCCGTCCCTCCGGAACCGAGTCTGGTCGTAAAAAACGGCTCCATTATTCGCTCCAGTGCAGGAGCAGCTATACCCACGCCGCTGTCCTGCACCTCAATGATGATCCGGCTGATATCCTTATGGTACATCGTCGCCACAACGATAAAGTCCCTCCTGCTACGGAGCGCCTGCAATGCATTCATAATGAGGTTAATGATCACCTGCTCAATCTGCTGAGGGCTTCCTTTCACTATCGGCAACGCATCGGCAAGGTTTAGAACAAAATTGTCCGTGTGCTTTGCAATCTGGTTCTGCAGAATCATTACAGAGCTTCTGACCGACGCATTGACATCTATTGTTCCATTCAGACAGGACCTGCCTTCACAGGCAAATTCACGCAGCCGCTCAACGATGCCCTTTATGCGGCTGGATCCGTCACTGATACCTGAAAGCAGCTTGGGAACGGCCTCTTTCATCTCATGGTAGGGCAGGGACGCCAAATGAAAAGGCCCGGCTGTTGAGGCATGCCTGTCAAGTATGACCTCGATATCGGGCCATGCGTCCTTAAGAAGAGAACTATTGAACATGATAAAATTGTTCGGATTGTTCACCTCATGCGCAACGCCCGATACGAGCAACCCCAGTGATGCCATCTTATTTGCCTGGATCAACCTTGCTTCCCTCAGTTTCAGTTCATGCTCAAACCGCTTTCTTTCAGTAATATCGCTGAAGACAACTATGATCTTTTCAGCTGCGGCCTTAATTCTCAGTTCGAGATTCCTGCTCGAACCGTCTTTACAGACAACATTGCGCTCAACCGGTGAAATCTTCTCCCCCTGATAGGCCCTTCCGGCGAGTTCATGCCAGGCGGTCCTGATTCTCGACCTGTCTGTCTCAGCCGGATATGCACGAGCCCACCAATCTTCCAGCGTAGGGATATCCTGCAGATCATATCCCAGAAGTTCAGCATGTCTGCGATTGATGTATTCAACGCAACCGTCCCTGTTGACAATCGATATCGCAACAGGAGCATCGTCCAAGAGTCCCCTGAACCGCTCTTCGCTTTCCCTGAGGGCCTCCTCAGTTTTTTTACGGTCCGAAATGTCCCGGTGAAAGCAGAGAAAGACCTTCTCGCCGTCCAGCTCAACATAGCTGACCGACACTTCAAGCTCAATAGTATGACCCTCCCTGTGCAGATGCTCCACTTCAAAGATGTGCCTCCTGTCCGAGAAGATACGTTTCAACCTTGCATCATGCACCTGCGGGTCCAGCCTGACTTCCAGGTCTGCCAGTTTCATCTGCATTATCTCTTCAACACTGAAGCCATGCATTCTTGCAAACGACGCATTGGTTGCGATAATGTCGCTGTTCATCGATAACAGGAGTATCCCTTCACCGGCATTTTCAAAAAGATCCCGGTATCTTTTTTCACTTTCTATAATTCTTTCTGCGGCAAGTTTGCGCTCCGTGATATCCTTCAGATACTGGATAACACCTCTTGATTCTCCGCGATTGTCGACAAAAGGAAATGATGAGACTTCCAGCCATCTCGTACCGGCCTCAGTGGCTTCATGCGTGATGCTTCCGACCTGAACGGTCTTTGTCGCTATTGCCCTGAAGGCAAGGCAATTATTGCACCTGCGCTCCTTATTGCGATAAAGCTCGAAACACCGCGTCTTTTTGAATCCGAGAGGCTTTCCGTCATTGAACATCTTCTCGATCATGCTGTTTGCCATGAGAACGTTCATATCAAGATCAAGAACGACAATGCCGTCCTGAATACTGTTAAAAACGCCGTTGAGAAGCAGCCGATTTCTTTCGAGCGTCTCTTCCACCTCTTTTCTTCGGTCTATCTCTTCCATAAGCCTTGCCACCATAGATTCCAGTTCCCTCGTGCGCATTCCGACCATATCCTCCAGGTGCATACGGTGATCACCCAGTTCAGCATCGAGAAGCTTCTGCGCGGTGATGTCGCTCATCACGGCACGATATGAAATGTTGCCATCTTTGTCCTTCACAGCTGTCGACTCAAGCCGTATCCAGATCTCCTCCTCAGCCGACTTCTTCAGCCTCAGTTCACAAGTCAGCTGCGTGTTAGCCTGCCCTGAACACCCGGCATGAATCTCAAAAAACTGTTTGCAGTGACGATCGTAGATGTCCAGATCTTCACTAAGTATGAAACGGCTAATCGGCTGCTTCATCAGCGCGCCTTTCGCCTTGCCTATCATGGTGACAGCGGTGAGATTGGCCTCAAGAATCAGCCCTTGCTCGTTCAGCGTCATATATCCGACAGGAGCATAATCATACAGGTCAGAATAGCGTGTCCTTGAAGCTTCAAGTTCGATCTGGAATCTGCGAAGTTCATCGTTCTGCAGCTCCAGTTCGATCTGATGCACCTGAAGCTCGTGGGTCACTCGCTTCAATTCTTCAGGCGATTCCGGAGCCTCTATTTTCGCGTTACCTGCGCTTGCTTTTCTTCCGGCTCGCCTGCCTTTACGCGTTCTCATATCTGACATGTAATCTATTGCCCGCCTTTGTTGAATAATGCATCAGATCAGGATCAATGGGGAAAAAGCCCCTCTCCTCTTAACAATATCGGCATAAACGTGATATTTCTGAAATAGTAGCAGATAATAAAAAAAAAGAAAGGGGCTCTTTCGAGCCCCTTTCACAAAACTTCCTATGTAGCAGAAATTGCTGTTATTTTTTCTTTTTTGCCTTGCCCTTGATTGCAGCCTGTGCTGCAGCGAACCGCGCGATCGGGACCCTGAAAGGCGAACAGCTCACATAATTCAGGCCGATATTGTGGCAGAACTCAACCGACTTGGGCTCGCCGCCATGCTCACCGCAGATGCCGAGCTTGAGGTCCTTCTTCACCTTTCTGCCCATCTCAGCAGCAACCTTCATAAGCGCGCCGACGCCGGTCTGGTCAATGGTAATAAAGGGATCTTCCTTCAGTATGCCATTTTCGACATAGAAGGGAAGGAATCTGCCTGCATCGTCACGGGAAAGACCATATACGGTCTGGGTGAGGTCATTCGTGCCGAATGAATAGAAGTCAGCCACTTCTGCTATCTGATCAGAGGTGACGCAGGCCCTCGGCAGTTCGATCATGGTGCCGACCGTGTAAGCGACCTTCACCTTTTTCTCCTTCTTCACTCTTTCAGCGGTATCAACAACAACCTTCTTCATGGCGATCAACTCGTTGACGTGACCGACAAGCGGTATCATGATCTCGGGCGAAACTTTAACCTTCAGCTTTGCAAGCTCGCATGCGGCCTCCATGATCGCCTGAGCCTGCATCTCGTAGATCTCAGGGAAGGTGACACCGAGACGGCAGCCGCGATGACCAAGCATGGGGTTGAATTCATGGAGTGATTTGTTCTTTGCATTCAGTTTATCAAAGGAAACGCCCATGTCATCAGCGAGTTCGTGAAGCTCTTTGTCCGTATGGGGCAGAAACTCATGAAGCGGCGGGTCAAGGAGCCTGATGGTAACCGGCAGACCAGCCATTGCCTTGAATATGCCTAAGAAATCGCTCTTCTGATACGGCAGAAGTTTTGCAAGCGCCTTCTTCCTTCCTTCAACCGTATCTGAGAGGATCATCTCACGCACAGCCTTGATCCTTTCAGCGCCGAAGAACATATGCTCTGTTCTGCAGAGTCCGATACCCTCTGCGCCGAAATTCCGGGCAGTGGTCGAATCCTCAGGAGTATCAGCATTTGTCCTGACCTTCAGTGTTCTATAAATGTCAGCCCATTTCATAAGCTGCTTGTACCATGGGTTATTATCCGGGTCTGCAGGCAGGAGATCGAGCTTGCCCTCATATACGCGGCCCTTGGTGCCGTTCAGGGTGATCCAGTCACCTTCTTTCAGGACCTTGCCGTTAACATGGATCTCTTTCTTCGAAACACTGATATCAAGCGCTGAGCATCCAACGATGCAGCATTTGCCCCACCCGCGCGCAACAAGCGCTGCATGGCTTGTCATACCGCCTTTAGCGGTCAGGATCGCCTCTGCTGCATGCATGCCGTGAACATCTTCAGGAGAGGTTTCGGTCCTGACCAGGATGACCGTCTCGCCTTTCTTTGCCCAGGCTGCAGCATCATCCGCGGTAAGAACGATCCGTCCGATCGCACCGCCGGGGCCTGCAGGAAGTCCCTTTGCAAGCTCAGTAGCCTTCTTCTCCGCAACGGGTGCAACACTCGGATGAAGCAGTTCATCAAGCTGTTCAGGCTTTACCCTCATGATCGCTGTCTCTTTTGATATCTGCTTCTCATTTGCCATCTCGACCGCCATGCGGATTGCAGCCTGTCCATTGCGCTTTCCGACGCGGGTCTGGAGCATCCATAGCCTTCCGTCCTCGATGGTAAATTCAATGTCCTGCATGTCGGTGTAATGCTTCTCAAGCCTTCTCTGTATGGCATGCAGCTCCTTATAGAGCTTCGGCATGCCTTCTTCAAGTGAAGTGAGATGTCTGGTATCTGCTGTCTTGCCTGCCTTGTTCACCGGGTTCGGTGTCCTGATGCCTGCAACGACATCCTCACCCTGTGCATTTGGGAGCCATTCACCAAAGAACATATTCTCCCCGGTTGCCGGGTTGCGGGTGAAGGCCACGCCGGTGGCTGAAGTATCGCCGGTATTGCCAAAGACCATAGACTGCACATTTACGGCAGTCCCCCAATCCTCAGGTATCTTCTCGATCCTTCTGTATGAAATTGCCCTTTTGCCCATCCATGACTGGAACACAGCGCCGATGCCGCCCCAGAGCTGATCTTTCGGGTTGTCAGGGAAGTCTTTCTTCAGGGTATGCTTTATGATAACCTTGAACTCTTCGCAGAGAAGTTTAAGATCATCGACCGTGAGATCTGTGTCGCTCTTGTATCCTTTCGATCTCTTAACCGCGTCAAGAGCAGTCTCCAGTTTATGGCGGATGCCATGGCCGTCCTCAGGCTCGATGCCTGCGGCCTTTTCCATAACAACATCGGAATACATCATCATCAGTCTGCGGTACGCGTCATAAACAAAGCGGGGATTGTTCGTCTTCTTGATAAGGCCGGGGATAGTTTTCGTGGTGAGTCCGACGTTCAGGACTGTCTCCATCATCCCGGGCATTGAGCTCCTTGCACCTGAGCGGACAGACAGGAGAAGAGGATTGATCGGATCGCCGAACTTCTTGCCCATGATCTTCTCGACCTTTGCTATTGCAGCGTTGGCCTGACTTTCAAGCTCCTTCGGATATCTGCGATTGTTCTTGTAATACAGGGTGCAGACCTCGGTCGTGATCGTGAAGCCCGCAGGAACCGGAATACCGAGGTTCACCATCTCCGCAAGATTAGCACCCTTGCCTCCGAGGAGATTTTTCATCTCAGCCTTTCCATCGGCCTTGCCTGCACCGAAAAAATAGACGTACTTTTTTGCCGATTTGCTTGCCATGAAGACCCTCCAGAGTAATGATTTTAATAGGCTTTATAGACTACATCAGTGCCTCGGAAAATTTCAAGATTCATCTGCAGCAAGAATAATCAGCCACAAACTTATTATATATTTGCCTGCCTTCATGAAACTTGCGCTTATGCCTGTTTGGCCGTAAAATGACAATAAGGAATAGCAAGAGATCTATATTCATTTTTGACAGGACAGAGGTATGAACCGTGACTGAAGACAAGAAAGAGAACATAGGTGGTATCCCTTCAATCTTCTGGAGGTACATTGCCGCGATAGCCCTCGCTACTGTAGTCATTTTCACCTGGAACATCTTTTTCAATGTCAGCCCGCCGCCGCAATATACGATCAACTACACACAATTTATGGAACAGTTGAACGCCGGGACCATAAAATCCGTTTCAATAAAAAAACTGCACGTCACAGGTGAACTGGCTCAGGAAGTGAGCATACAACTGCTGCAGGAACAAAAACCCGTTAAGGTAAAATACTTCCAGACCGTCCTGCCTTCTTTCCAGGGGGAACAACTCCTGTCCCAGCTGAAGGAAAAGAACGTGAGCATAACCATCGAGCCAGGAGAACAGGGAATCTTCCAGCAGTTCCTGATCGGACTTCTGCCGTGGGTGCTGATCATAGGGATCTGGGTCCTGATCATGAGGAGAAGTCAGCAGCTCCAGGGTGGTCCGGGAGGCCTCTTTACGTTTGGGGCGAGCAAGGCAAAACTGTTCGATACAAAAAAACCGGGTGTAACCTTTAAAGATGTTGCGGGGATGGACAAGGTTAAGGTGGAGCTGCGGGAAACGATAGAGTATCTGAGAGACCCCTCCAGATTCGCAAAGATCGGCGCCAAAGTTCCCAAGGGCGTGCTTCTGGTCGGGCCTCCGGGAACAGGTAAGACACTCCTTGCACGAGCAACTGCAGGAGAGGCTGCAGTGCCTTTTTACAGCATCAGCGCTTCTGAATTCATCGAGATGTTTGTTGGGGTCGGAGCCTCTCGCGTCAGGGACATGTTCAAGAAGGCAAAGGATTCCCATCCGAGCATTATTTTTATCGACGAGATCGATGCTGTAGGACGTACACGCGGCACAGGCCTGGGAGGCGGACATGATGAAAGGGAGCAGACACTGAATCAGCTCTTGAGCGAGATGGACGGTTTTGACCCTCACACAGAGGTGATCGTCATGGCGGCAACAAACAGGCCTGACGTGCTTGACCCTGCCCTGCTGCGGCCAGGCAGATTCGACAGGCATATCGTGATAGACAGGCCCGGCTGGAAAGAACGGAAGGCTATCCTTGAGATCCATGTAAGGGGCAAGGTTCTGGCCGATGATGTCGATTTCGAGGTGCTGGCGAGGGGGACCCCGGGCATGACAGGCGCTGATCTTGAGAACCTTGCAAACGAAGCTGCTCTCGTTGCCTTAAGAAAGGGCAAGGAGAGGATAGAAATGCATGACTTTGAAGAGGCGGAGGACATTATCCTTATGGGGTCAGTGAGAGAAGAGACGATAAGCGAAAAGGAAAAGCGGATCACCGCTTATCATGAGGCAGGCCATACCCTTGTCTCATGGGCCCTTCCGGGCGCTGACCCGATATACAAGGTCAGCATTATCCCTCGCGGCATGGCCATGGGTGTTACACAGCTGCTTCCCGAGGAAGACCGTCATTATTATCCGCGCACCTACCTCATGGACAAACTGAGCATAGCACTTGCAGGAAGGGTGGCAGAAAAGATCGTTTTTGACGACAGCAGCAGCGGCGCCCAGAACGATCTGAAAGAGGCGACTTCATTAGCTGAGAAGATGGTTGCACAGTGGGGAATGAGCGACAGGGTCGGACCGATCAATCTCGGACGAGGAGAAGAGCATCCGTTTTTAGGCAGGGAGTTATCGCTCCCGAAGCGGTACAGCGAGGAGATGGCCTGGGTCATGGACCAGGAGATCCAGAGACTGATTATTGAAGCAGAATCGCGGGCAACCGAAATACTGTCAAAGAAGCGACTCACCCTGGACGCACTTGCAGAGGCCCTGATAAAGGAAGAGATGCTTGAGAAGGCAGATGTGGAGCGGATCATACAGGGCTCAAAAGATTTATAATGTTGACAGCCAGGCGTACAGGCTGAATTGAGAGGGTACTGTTTCAAATCCCTGCAATAAAGAAAAGGGCTTACCGATTTTCAGTAAGCCCTTCTCTTTTTTGGTCGGGGCGACAAGATTTGAACTTGCGACCACTCGCACCCCAAGCGAGTGCGCTACCAGGCTGCGCTACGCCCCGATTACTTGATGCTGTCTGCGATCTGTTTCAGCCGTTTTTTTACAAAGGCTATTGCTTCGGCAGGGTTCTTGATGATGTCCGGCTTTGCTTCCTGTATCGGCTTTATTTCTGCAAAATTCAGGATGCCGTTTTCAAACCTCTTCCTCACTCCCTCAATCGTGTACCGCTCCTGATAGAGCATCTTCTTGAGCATCAGGACCACTTCGAGATCCTTCTTCACATATACCCGCTGGCCTGACTTGTTCTTGCGGGGATTCAAAAAAGGAAACTCAGTCTGCCAATATCTTAACACGTATGATTCAACGCCTGTTATTTTGCTTACTTCACCTATCTTATAAAAGAGTTTGTCAGGGACCGATGGTTGCGCCTTTATCCTCTGACTTGCATGCTTATGCATCAATCTTCTCTATCTCTTCCTTCAACTGGTTACTGACCCGAAAGGTGATAACTCTCCTCGGAGTAATCTCAAGCTCTTCTCCTGTTTTGGGATTGCGGCCTCTCCTGGACATCTTCTTGCGCACGTGAAAGGTGCCGAAGCCAGACATCTTTATAGACTCCCCCTCTGAGAAAGTCTGCTTCATGGTCTCAAAAAGAAGTTCGACAATGTCCTGCGCCTCTTTCTTGGACAAGCCCACCTTCTCGAAAATCGCATCCACAAGATCAGCCTTTGTCATTAACATATCTCCCAAGACGAATTTTCTTAATTATATTAAGGAGATAGCGCATTGTCAAGAAGATTTTAGTTTAATTTCAGCGCCTAATCAAAAAAAGTGGTCTATTGCCTGTAATTTTTCGAATCATTTCGTGTTTTTTGGACCCTTTTTGTCGTTGTCAGCAGTCCAAATAGATATGCTATTATTATGGAGCGTTACGAACCAAGGAGGCTGAGATGTCATTTAAAGACTTAAGGGATTATATTAAACTTATTGAAAATAAAGGACTTCTTCATCGCGTCTCCGCAGAGGTTGATCCCCTCCTTGAAATATCGGAAATAACAGACCGTATGTGCAAATCACCCCTTGGGGGCAAGGCACTTTTTTTTGAAAAAGTGAAGGGATCTGCATATCCTGTTGTGACAAATATATTCGGTTCATTCGAGCGTATGAGTCTTGCACTTGAAGTGAATCATCTTGATGAGGTAGGGAAAAGGATAGAGGAACTTCTGAATCAGTCACCTCCCAAGACTCTGATGGAAAAACTTGCGCTGCTACCCAAGCTCTTTGAACTCTCAAAATATCTTCCAAAAACCGTTAAACACGCCCCCTGTCAGGAAGTGATCGAAAAAGAGAATCCTGATCTTTCAAAATTCCCTGTGCTTAAGACTTGGCCTGGCGACGGACAGGCATCAGACGAAGGCAGGTTCATTACCTTTCCTATGGTATTTACCAAAGACCCTGAGACAGGCAGGCCAAACTGCGGCATGTATCGCATACATATCTACAACAAGACCACAACAGGCATGCATTGGCATATCCATAAGGATGGGGCAAGGCACTATGACAAATACAAAAAACTGAATAAGAGAATGCCTGCGGCGATCGCCGTGGGAAGTGACCCCGCGGTGGTATATTCTGCGAGCGCTCCCCTGCCGGAGTCGATTGACGAAATGCTCTTTGCAGGGTTTCTGAGAAAAGAGCCGGTCGAGATGGTGAAATGCATTACTTCAAATATCGAGGTGCCTGCAAACAGCGAACTGGTCATTGAAGGATACATTGATCCGGGTGAACAGCGGATTGAAGGGCCTTTTGGCGATCACACCGGCTTCTATTCATCTGCTGATAACTATCCGGTCTTTCACGCAACCTGCATCACGCACAGAAAAGATATGATCTATCCTGCCACGGTTGTGGGTAAGCCTCCGATGGAAGATTGCTACATGGGCAAGGCAACAGAGAGAATATTCCTGCCGCTCATGAAGCTCGATTCGCCCGAGATCAGAGATATTAATCTGCCGATGGAAGGCGTATTCCATAACTTTGTCCTTGTCTCGATAAAAAAGAGCTACCCCGGCCATGCAAAGAAGATCATCAACGGACTCTGGGGCAAAGGCCAGATGATGTTTGCAAAACTTATCATTGTTGTTGATGAGGACGTTGACGTTCAGGACCTTTCCTACACTGCATGGCGCGTCCTGAACAATGTTGACTGGAGACGTGATGTGGTCATCTCAGAAGGACCGCTGGACGACCTTGACCACGCAGCCAATTTCCCGCGGTATGGTGCGAAGATGGGCATTGATGCGACACGGAAAACACGCGAAGAAGGCATGACGCGGGACTGGCCTGACGAGATATGGATGTCGGACGAGATCAAAAAGCTTGTGGACAAAAGATGGAAGGAATACGGGTTCTGATACGCGTCCTGGAATGGGAAATAATACTTTAGACAGCTCAAATAGATCAGCGGCTATTTACAGTTTCATGGATATGGTGGCCAAAGAAGCAGAAGAGTATGCTGCTGAGCATACAACACCTATGTCGGCTCTACTCGAAGAGATCGAAACCTATACCATGACAAAGACAGCCTTTCCGGGCATGCTCACCGGAAGGGTCGAGGGCCGCTTTCTGCAGACCATAGTCCGGCTTTCCGGGTCGAGGCATATTGTCGATATAGGGACCTTCACCGGATATTCTGCCCTTGCCATGGCAGAGGTTATGCCTGCTGACGGAGAGATTACGACCATCGAGCATAATGCTGAGCATGCAGGAATAGCCCGGGGCTTTTTCGCGCGGACTCACTGCGGATCAAAAATCACCCTGCTTGCCGGAGAGGCGATCGATATACTGAAGACCCTGCCTGACGCAAAGACCGATCTGGTATTCATCGATGCGGACAAACAAAATTATCGTAATTATTACGAAGAAGCTATGCGGATATTGCAACCGGGCGGCCTGATATTAGCCGACAACGCGCTTTGGTATGGCAGGATCTTCGACCCGAAAGATGACGACAGCCTTGCCATGGCAGCCTTCAATGAACTCGTTAAAGCGGACAACCGGGCCGAAAAGTTATTCCTCACTATCCGCGACGGCATCTATCTAATCAGAAAGCGTTGATCTGCTGAAGCAGGGCTATTTCGATCGTTTTGAATGCATGGCAAGGGCCGCAACAGCGCCGAACAGATCAGACCTCTTTATTTCCCCTTAAACACCGGCGGATGCTTTGCAAGAAATGCCTTCGTCCCTGTCTTAAAGTCCTCTGTTATGGCGACAAGACCAAAGTAGTCGGCGCCGAGCCGGGCGGATTCATCAAGGGACATATCCAGACCCTTGTGCATTGCCTCCCAGGTCAGTTTTACCGCAAGAGGCGCCTGACTGAGAATATCCTGCATAAGGGCCTCTGACTCTTTCATCAAATCTTCGGGCTCAACTATTCTGTTCAACAATCCCATACTCAATGCCTCTTCAGCGGTAATCATCCTGCCGGTAAGCAGGAGCTCGGCCGCCCTGCCCTTACCGACCAGGCGCGGAAGCCTTGTAGTCCCACCCCACCCTGCAATGGCGCCTATACGGACCTCCGGATGGCCGAGTTTTGCAGTATTTACAGCAATGCGCAGAGTACACGCCTCCGCAAGCTCGAGGCCGCCGCCAAGGGCATAACCGTTAATGGCCGCGATAACCGGCTTGCCAAGATGTTCAATGCGGGAATATGTCTCTACTGCGAGCTGAGCTCGGGCACGCACTTCAAGAGGATCAGCAGAGCTGAAGAATTCTATATCAGCTCCTGCGGAAAAGGCCTTTCCCCCGGCGCCTGTAATGATCACCGAGAGAACCGTGTCATCCGACTTGATTGTTTCAAGGAGATGACCGAGCTGGTCAAGCATCTCCTTATTGATAGTATTGAGAAGATCAGGCCTGTTCAGAGTAAGATACGCAATACTATTCTTCTTATGGAACTGGACAGGCCTCTCTTTTTTTCTGTAAGCTTTTGGCATCAGGCACGCTCAGCAAAGACGTGTTCCATTATCGATAGCGCAGGAAATCAACCCAGCACCGTAACACTGCTTGCCTGCGGACCCTTGGCTCCCAGTTCCTCGGCAAAACGCACTTTCATCCCTATTTTGAGCTTCTCAAAACCCTTATTGAGGACACTGTTTTCGTGAAAATAGACCTCAGTGCCATCCAGCTTGGTGAGAAAACCGTATCCCTTGTCCAGGAACAATGAGGCGATCTTGCCCTGGGGAGACTCTTCGTGGAACTTCACTTCCCTGCGCTGCTGGGACATGAATTCCTCGATCTTGCGCTTCGCTGCATTGAAAGAATCCCTGATGGCTACATAAAGGTCTTCATTCGGCTCACGTTTTACCACAATCTCACTGCCCGGAACTTTAAGGTCGATATTAACGTTGTATAATTTCCCATCGTGAGAATGACGATGGGGCGAATCGACAACTACCCTGCATTTCATGATCTGATCACAGAAGTTCTCCAGCTTTTCCACCTTTTCCGTGATCTCTGCCTTGATTGCATCTGTGAGTTCAAAATTACGCGCCGTAACCTGCAATGAAAGCTTCATATCCAGTCCTCCACCAATATATATTTACGGTCCTTCTGATTTCATACTATCAGGCAAAGCAGGGCATGTCAACGATTGACGCACACAGGGAAGCAGGGTACAATACAGGCATGAAACAGGCATTTATTAAGTGGATCATGAATACGATAGCGATCATGCTGGCAGTCAAGTTCGTGCCGGGCATTGTTTATTCCGGCGAGTGGTGGGGTATTCTGATTGTAGGAGTTCTCTTCGGACTGGTGAACACTTTCCTGCGGCCTTTTGTAAGGCTTTTTACCTTTCCGCTGCTCATTCTCACACTGGGTCTCTTCACCTTTGTGATCAACGCCATGATGCTCAGCATCACATCATGGCTGTCCGATCAGTTCCAGCTCGGTTTTCACGTTGCCGGCTTTAAACCCGCATTCTGGGGAGCCCTCGTCATCAGTATTGCGAGCTTGATCCTCGGCTGTCTCATGCCGCAGGAAGAGGAAAGAAAACAGCTCAGCCGCTGATCGGAACAAGCCGGTCGGCCGGACTGCTAAACGTGTGATCGCTTCTGCCTGGCCCTGTTTTTTCTGATATGAGGTTTTCTGGCCTTACCCGAGGCGCGTTTGACCTTTGCAGAGTCATAGTCTGAGCTGGTTATATAGACAACAGGCTCTTCGAGCTTGTTGATCACCCGCGCACCAAGAGTCATCAGTGACCCAGCCTCGCTCCATAGATGATCGCGTACGGGTTCACCAAGCAGGGCGACAACAAGAGTACCGCTGCCACAGTCCCCGGCTCCGACAAAGCAGTGTCGCGCATCTCTTGTGTACCCGGTTTTGCCCAGCATGAATTCCTGATCGGACCAGAGAAGCTGGTTCGTATTCCTGATCGTCTTTGCTCGGCCCGAAGCAGTTGAGACATCTGCAAAACGGGTTCCGAGGATCTCCTGCAGCAGGGGATATTTAAGAGCCTCCCGCATGATCTGAGCCAGTTCAAGCGCAGTCGTATACTGGCCCGGTCCCGGAAGCCCATTCGGATTAATGAACCGGGTATTGTATAGACCCAGGGAGACAGCCTTCCTGTTCATAAGCTCGACAAATGCCTCCTCAGAACCGGTCACAGCCTCTGCAAGTGCTACTGCGGCATCATTAGCGGATCTGATCAAGGCGGCATAAAGCAGGGATCCGATCGTTATGGTATCGCCATGCCTGAGTCCTATCTTCGTAGGTGGAGCAGCCGCTGCCCGCGCGCTAACGGTAACCAGATCATCAGGGTGCAGCCTGTCGAGCACCACCAGCGCAGTCATGAGCTTTGTCGTGCTTGCCGGAAATAGCCTGAGTTCGGGATTTTTTGCAAAGAGCACCCTTCCGGTCTCCGCCTGCATGACGACCGCTGCCCGTGCCTTGATCTCTTCTCCAAAGACAGTGGAAACAGATAAAGACAGGCAGAAAGTTAGGGACAAAAGGGCCGAAAGGATTGATGCCGTGATCTTTTTCATGTCAGATATATAACGCATAGTTGGAAGATTTCAATAATGTTCATCAGTATAATCCCTTCGATATGCACTGCTTAAAGTGTACCCATTTCATACAGTGAATTGCAATAAAATGCCGGCAACCGGGTTCCGATGCGATACAATATTCATATGGGAAGATTAATCGAAGACCGCGGGCTCAGAGACAGGCAGTTCGTGTTTAAAGACCGCGACGATGCAGGTGAGCGTCTTGCGTCAGCCCTTGAGGCCTACCGGGGTAAAAACGCAATTGTGCTGGCGATCCCCTCAGGCGGTGTGCCGGTCGCTGCAAAGACAGCACAGCAGCTCGTTCTCCCCTTTGACCTGCTGATCGTGCGGAAGCTCCAGATCCCCTTTAATACCGAGGCAGGATTTGGCGCCATGACCCTTGGCGGCGAGGTCCTGTTGAACGACGAACTGGTTGGCTCACTGGGTCTTGGCAAAGATGTTATCAACGCCGCGATCAATACTACCAAAGAGATCCTTGAGCGCAGGAATCAACTCTTCCGCAAGGGCAGACCGATGCCGAACTGCAGGGACATGACCGTGATCATTACGGATGACGGCCTTGCCTCAGGATACACAATGCGAACTGCCGCGCGTTGGGTCAAAAGCATGAGGCCTCAGAAAATTGTTGTGGCAGTACCGACAGGCCCGGAACGGACAGTCAAGACTTTACAAAAAGAGGTTGATGAAGTCGTATGCCTCAACATCAGGACCAGCATGCGCTTTGCGGTTGCCGAGGCCTACCGCAACTGGTATGACTTAAGCGATGAAGAAGTCCTCATGATCATTGCAGCGTGATTGCCGGACGCAAACATTCCTGTCTGAGGCTGATACGTTGAGGCCAAATGCCAGCTGAAAAGAGCAAAGTGATGCAAGATGCTTGACCGGCCGGTCCTCCCTGTGTTGATATAAGACAGGCATGCAAATTGACAAGAACATGAAAATACTGGTGGTCGATGACTTTGCCTCGATGCGGCGAACTGTCAGGACCATCCTGAAGGAAATCGGATTTGTAAACATTTCGGAAGCAGAAGACGGTGTCCGGGCTTTGGCGCAGCTCAAAAGCGACAAATTTGAGGTCCTTATTACCGACTGGAATATGCCGAGCATGGATGGAATAACGCTTGTCAGGATGATAAGGGGCGATGCCGAATTGAAGGACATGATAGTCTTTATGGTCACTGCCGAGGCAGAGGCAGACCATGTTTTAGAAGCGATAAAGATGGGCATCAACGACTATATTGTTAAACCTTTTACTGCAGAGGTTTTACAGAAGAAGCTTGAAAAGGTTTTCCTTGCCAAGCATGCAACTTGAAAAGCATAGCTGAGCGGGCCGCTGCGTTAAGGGTTCTTCATGACAAAACAGTTGACGTCTCCGAATCAGAATTTATGTGCAAATTCCCTGAAAAACAGACATTTACGACAATAGAGCACTTTTTCTTCAAGAGATGACTTTTCGACCATACCGCCGCTGCATTTGGTCCCCGTAACCTTCCAGCAATCCAGGCCTTTTTCAGGATGGGCAGGACAGGCATTGTACGTTTCCGCTTTGCACTTCATAAATTCCCAGCAGTTCATTACAGATCTCCTCTTACGGTGCCAATAATATCACCTTTTCATAGTTTATAGGCACTCTTGTACGAAAAGCAACTGCGCATTTCCGATGCAATGCTATGTGGTCAGACCATTGAAAAAGAATCACGGCATATTTTCATCTTTCACTATTCCTCAGCCGCACACGCACGCCATCCCTGACCGCATCGTCAGGATGGGTGATCACCAGCTCGTTTTCAGTCAGCCCGGAGACGATCTCTGTCACAAGGCCGTTTCTATGGCCGACCTTGACCTCTTTCAACCGCGCCCGGTTCCTGTCAACCACGAAGACCGCCCATCCCTCTCCCTTTCTGAAAAGCGCAGTCGACGGAACCTGCAGAACATCCTTGCCTTCCCATATCACAAAACTCGCCTCGACCCGGTACCCGTCTCCCAGCCTCTTCCAGTCCTCAGGCACTGAGGTGATATCCGCGATAACCAGCACCCGTTGTTCCTCTACACCAAGACTCGATATTTTTGTAAATGCAGCAGGCTCGATGATCCGCGCCACGCCGGAAAGCGGTTCGCTGCCTCCCCAACGCTCAAATAAAACAGCCGCGCCTATCTTGATCTTGACTGCGTCAGCAGAAAGGACCTCTGCTTTTACCTCGATCATGCCCGGATCTCCGATATCGATGATCGGCTCGCCGCCTGCTATCACACCTTCGCTCTCATGATGAATCTTCAGGACCCCGCCTGCTGCAGGTGCTTTGATCAGCACAATCCTCTCCCTGTCAGCAATTCCTTCAGCAGCAGAGTGGCCTAACAGGCTTCTTGCACGTTCCAGGTCAGCCCGCGCAGCCTGTACCCTCGCTTCAGCTGAAAGACGCCCGGCCTCGGTCCCCTTTGCGTCAGCATCGGCCTGGTCAAGCGTGTCCTTGGCAACGTAGCCTGATTCGAAGAGCTTTTTCTGCCGTTCGATATTCTTTTTCGCATAATCTGCAGCAGCCTCTGCAGAACGTTCTTCCTCCCTGACAGCATTGAGCGCTGCCTGGGCTGCTGAAACTGCGGCGAGTGCCTCTGCCCTGCTCCTGGGATCAAGGACTGAAGAACGGAGCGGCTCCAGCGCTGCCAGAACCTGCTCTTTCTTTATTGCATCTCCAACCTCAAGCTCGATGCGCCGCAGGAAACCTGCAACCGGCGCTGACACGACAAAGCGGTCCTTTACCCGGGTCTTCCCCTCTTCGTCAATGGTCACCCTCATGGGCCCCTTTTTTACCTGTGTCATATCAACCCGCACGGGCTTCGGTATAAAGCCATACACAAGTGCGGCAATGACCGAAACAGTGACCGTGATGATCAATATCCTTCTGCGTACTTCCGTCCGCATATTCACTCCTTTGTCTTGAGGACTGCTACGAGGTCCAGATGGTCGAGTCTAAGGCGAACGATCAGTCCTGACATACAGGCAGAGACGATTACCACTGATGCTGCAAGCGCATACGTGCCTGACTCGATGATAACCGGCACCCGGAACAGGTCTGATTCCAGTGCCTTCGCAACATAAGCGCAGATCCCCCTGCCGATGACAGCGCCAAGCGGGATTGATAAGAGCGTCAGCAGCGCCAGTTCGCCCAAAAAGATATACGATATCTCTGCCCGCGTGTACCCTAACACCCTGAGACTGGCCAGTTCGTGACTCCGCTCTGCAAGGCTTATGCGTGCACTATTATAGACCACACCAAAGGCGATCGTCCCTGCGAGAAGACTTGCGATATAGGTGAAGAAGAGCAAGGCCTCTGCCTGGGTCTCATAGAAATTCCGTATCTCGTCGGTCCTCACCGTGGTTCCGGCTACGCGGGGCATCTGCACAAGAGTCCGGTAAATATCAGCAAGATAGTGCGAATCAGCGGAAATATAGGCGCCTGAGACTGCGTTGCCCTCCCGCATGAAACGGTTCAGGGCACCAATTTCCATATATCCCATAAGGCCGATGTACTGTTTTACCAGACCGGCAACCGGCACCTGCCTGACGGGTCTGTCTCCTTCAAGAATTTCCACAGTGAGCATATCTCCTGCCTTGACACCGAGAACTGAAATAAGATAATCGGTCAGCACAATGCCTTCTGAGGGCAGATGGACGGGTCTGAGCGAGGTGTCAAGAAGATGCTGAAGACTGCCGCCAATCTCCATACCGCGTATGGTAGTGCGATAGCTTCTGTGTCCGAATCTGAAACGTGCAGGCACAGACCTGAAACCCTCGACATGCTCAACGCCCCTGAGGCCCTTCAGTTCATACAGTGCCCTGTGTGATGTCGGCTCACTGAACGTGACAGCCATATCTTCTTTCTGGGATTGTCTGAACTGGACATCTACCATAAAGTCGATCGCATCTTTTGAAAACGTACCGGCTATCATGATAGCACAGGCCAGGGATATGCCTGTGATCGTGAGTAGTGATTTGACAGGCTTGCGCTCCATATTCCGGAAGATGATGCGCGTCGGCTGGGAAAGTACTGCGCCGAGGCCTATATGTTCAACAATTGTCCTGCGGTATTTTGCCGGAGGTTCAGGCCTCATCGCCTCTGCAGGCGGCAGGAGCACCGCCTTTCTGAGAGCGAACAGTGTGCCTCCAAACGCTGACAGTACGGTTATGCCTGCAGCAGTCAGCGCAACCGATAATTTCAGGTCATACATAAGAAAGGGGAAACGGTAGAATTCCATATATATGTTGGCAAGGCCCTGTCCGAGCCTCAGGCCTGCAGCAAGCCCGGCTGCAATACCAATCAGCACGATCAGCATCACAAATTTCAGATAATGGATCCCAACAGCCATATTGTCATAACCAAAGGCCTTGAGCGCTGCGATCTGCTCGCGCTGGGTGCTGATCGTCCTGCTGATCACCACATTCAGAAGAAATGCCGAGACTGCGATAAAGATCGTTGGGAATATCTGGGCACTCCGCTGGAGCTGCTTGAACTCCTCGGTCAGAAACCTGTTGGAGAGCTGGTCTTTGCGCTCGTAAGAACCGAGTCCGCCGTATGGATTGAGTATGTCGTCCAGTCTTGCTATAACGTCCTCAGCGTGCGCGCCGGGTGTCAGCGTAAGGACTGCATCGTTGAATGCGCCTTTCATATTGTACGCCGTGCCGAGGGGTGACCGTGCCATCCAGAGTATTGCATACCTCTTGTAGTCAGGGCTGATCGCGCCGGGCCTTGTCTGCAGTACGAATTCAGGCGAAAGGGCAAGGCCGGTTATGACAAGGATTTTCCATCTGCCGTTGATGACTGCACCGAAGCTGTCTCCGGGCGAAAAACCGTGCGCCTCTGCAAAGGCCTCGCTCACGATCACCTCATTGTCCCTTGAAGGATCGACCATTCTGCCTTTCCTGATATAAAGCCTGTTCAGGAGCGGCATGCCGCTGTCAGGTATCGAAACGAGCCTGGCAGTGACAGGTTCAGGAAAGCCCTTGATCTCGAGCTTCACGTCTGCTGCCACCCGCGTTTCGACCCGTTCGACGCCCGGTATGTCGCTGATACGCTGCTTAACATTTTCCGGCGCCCGCTTCAGGGACGCAAAGACCCCTGCAAAGCCATAGTCCTGATAAAACCTGTCACGCGTTATATTCAGCGAGTGCATGGTGCCGATCAGCATCACAAAGGTGGCAACACCGCTGCAAATGACAAGGGCAATGGCAAGGGCCTGGCCCTTCATCTTCCAGAGATCGCGCCTGAGCTTGTGATCGAGCGCCTTCATCGCATCACCAGTGAAGGTCCCGTGGAGATCTCTTTTCCGTGTTCTTCCTGATCTCGCTGATCAGGCCGTTGCTGAGGTGGATCACCCGGTCTGCCATATCGGCAATATCGACATTGTGGGTAATGATGACGGTTGTGGTGCCGAGCTCCCGGTTCACCTGTTCAAGTGCTTCGAGCACCACCACCCCAGTCTCAGAGTCCAGCGCACCTGTCGGCTCGTCGCAGAGCAGCACCTCAGGGTTCTTTGATATAGCCCTCGCTATGGCGATGCGCTGCTGTTCGCCGCCTGAAAGCTGGGAGGGAAAGTGGTCGAGCCTGTCGCTGAGGTTGACCAGGGCAAGCGCGTCCTCGGGCTTCATCGGATCTTTTGCGATCTCGGTAACAACAGCCACATTCTCCCGTGCAGTAAGACTCGGGATGAGGTTATAGAACTGGAATACGAACCCGACATGGAACCTGCGGTATTCGGTCAGCTCCTTCTCTGTTGCTCGCGTCAGGTCACGGTCCCTGTATCTGACCTGTCCTGCCGTTGCAGTGTCAAGGCCGCCCAATATGTTCAGAAGCGTGGACTTGCCGCTGCCTGAAGGTCCGAGGAGCACAACCAGCTCTCCGGTGTAGAGGTCCAGATCAACACCCCGCAGCGCATGGACCTGCACTGCTCCCATCTCATAGACCTTTGTTAACGCCCTGGTCATAAATACGGCATCCTGCGGACTGTCCGCATTTCCCGGCATCTTTTGCTGCAATATGTCCATCTGTCTCTTCTCCGCTACCAGTATACCGCAGAAAACAGATCTGCTCCATGTAAGGACGGAAACGTCTTACGTAGAAGTAAGGAAAGAACGGAGAGGGACTGGGCGATATTTCAAGGCTTGCAGTAGTCATTCACTACAGCAAGCAGAAACACCACAATAATTGTGCGCTGTCAGCCATGACTTTACAGCAGATTAAGTTGCCCTGTTGAGACAAGCTGTGTGATAAAATATGCCATGCTTTATGCTGACATCTTTATCAAACTTGCAGAGGAGCGAATACACTATGCCGTCACCGGAGGCATTGCCCTGGTGCTTCACGGTGTTGTCAGATTTACTGCTGATCTTGATCTGATTGTTGACCTGGCAGAAGACAATCTAAAGCGCTTTGTAAAAGTGATGGGAGATCTTGGATACAGGCCTAAACAGCCTGTCCCTGCAGACGATCTCTGCAGTCCTGAAGCACGCCTGCGATGGGCCAATGAAAAGCATATGGTAGTCTTTTCGTTTTATCATCCCGGGAAACCGATTAATCTTGTTGATGTCTTTATCACGGAACAGCTCTCTTTTCCCATAGTCGAAAAGGAACTGGTATGGTTTGAGGCAGGAAATGTAAAAATTCCGGTCGTCTCAATAGCCCACTTAAAACAACTGAAACAGATCGCGGGCCGTCCCCAGGATATTGCAGATATTGAAATACTTAAAGAGCTTGAGGGAGAGAAGAATAAACCGTGATCAGAAAAGCATATTCATTTAAGCCTTCCGTGGAACAGTTAAGAGAGCTGAAGGATTTGAGCCCAAAAGAGAAGCTGGACTGGCTCGAAGAGGCAAATCAGTTCGTTGCCACTTTTGTTGCTCCCGAGAAGTTGGAGAGATGGAGGAAAATAACCTCAGCTCAGCAGGATTAGCCGGGGCACTCACTCCTGAACTAAACGCACTCAGTTAGTGATACAATGGTGTGGATTCCTATAAGTAAATAACAACTGGGGCTGTATTGTAATTGTTTGGCACGACAGGAATAAACATGAAAGCAATTATCTGCGCTTTGTTACTGATCGGTCTTGCATCTGGAGAAGCGTATTCTCAGTGCCTGAAATATGAACCGGCGGTTGTAAAGTTGAAGGGAACTCTGATTTCCAGAGCATTCCCCGGGCCTCCTGAATATTCAAGTATCTCGCACGGTGATCGGGCGGAACGAGCCCTGCTGCTTCTACTCGATGAGCCTATCTGTGTGGAGGGGAATAAGTCGAGTGACATAAACACCGAATGGGAATCCGACGTAGTCTTAGTTCATGTTGCACCCACGAGCGGCCACAACATTTCAGATGAACTTATGAATAAGAAAGTCATTATTACAGGAACTCTCTTCCACTCCATCACTGGTCATCATCGTACAAAGGTGCTGATATCTACGGGATCAGTCGAGTTAGAGAAGACGACAAAATGAAGAAACTACATCCCGCTCTGCCTTTCTCCTGATATTTAACACATTTCACGGCCTGCCTGTTGCGTTTAGTTGTAGATGCAGTCAATAACCTGTCGACCAAAATATTGCGGCGAAATTTGATATCTCTACTGGTCAAGCAATTTCTATCACTGACGCAATAGTTCTTGTCTCTCGCTATTTCTCAGGCGCACCAGCACATTGTCCTTTTTCAATTCGTCAGGATAGATAATGAGGCGAGTGAGAAACGAATCAGGAACAGCGTATCTCCCGACGGTCAGTAATAATGATATTCACCTTCCTGTCATGGCTGTCTGTCGGGACTGCATCGATCACCTGCTCTTCGTACGTCGGCGCGATTACCGCGACAGGTTTATGAAGTTCGGCAAGCAGCCGGTCATAAAAACCACCGCCGTATCCAATCCTGTTTCCGGTCTCATCAAAGGCAGCTCCCGGAACAATGATCAGATCGACATCGTTGACCGTGATCTTCCGGTCATTGACCAGAACAGCTGGTTCAGGGATTTTCATATACCCTGGGACAAGTTCATCAAGACCCTTAATCATATAAAGCCCCAAGTTCTGCCCTTCCACCCTTGGCAGCACCACACTTTTGCCCTCTTCAAGAGCCCTTGTTATCATGCCAAAAGTGTCTACCTCTGACCTGAAAGAGGCAAAGAAGAAGACGGTCTTTGCGGCAATGAACTCACGAAGGGAAAAAAGGCGTTCTTCAATAGCCCTGTCTTTGGCCTTTTTTACTGCGGGAGGGATACTGTCTCTTTTTGCGAGGATCTCTTTTCTGAGCGATGTCTTGTCAGACATTTAATACTTTTTCGATCGCGGTCTTGATGCTCTTCACCTCTTCGACGGTCTGAGGCGCAAATTTGAAAGGTGAGTCGCCCTTGATATCAGCTTCCATGATCGAGTGGCTGAAGCTGATATGTCCGGCAAGTTCCATGTCGCCGATGCCTTTTTTAACAAAATCCAGGTCCTCCTGTCCGCGGATCTTGTTGGCAACAACAAAGACGTTCTTTACGCCAAGGCCCTTTGCCATGTCACGCACTACACCGGCGGTCTGGATACTCCGCTGCCCCGGTTCGATAACCACAATAAAGGCATCCACTGAATCTGCAGTGCCGCGAGTCAGATGCTCGATCCCTGCCTCCATGTCAACGATCACCACCTCGTTTCTTTCGACAACAAGGTGCCTGAGAAGCCTGCGAAGAAGAACATTCTCAGGACAATAACAACCTGATGAGGCTGCCTTGCCCTTGCCCATGATAAGCAGAGTGATGCCGTCGATTTTGTACCCGACGCCTTCAGGGAGATCATCGACTTTCGGGTTGAGCTTATAGATGCCGGCGCTCCCCGGTTTTGATCCGGTGCGCTCCTCGATCAGTTCATTCATGTTCGCGATCGGCACGATCTTCTCCGCATCCTCCCTCGGCACGCCGAGTGCCGACGCAAGGTTTGCGTCCGGATCTGCATCTACCGCGATCACCTTTTTGCCTTCCGCAGCAAAAAGATAGCTCAGAATTGAAGAAAGGGTTGTTTTGCCTACACCGCCCTTTCCGGTTATTGCCACTTTCATCTTGTAATAATACCATTACCTGAAAACTGCTGTCAAAAGCCTTTTTTGTTTGATTTTTCAAAGAGTTATGAGGTATTATTACGGATGGAAATCAAGAAACTGATCGAAGAGTCCGAGCACTACCTGATGCATACGTACAACAGGTTTCCGCTTGCGCTGAAAAAAGGCCGGGGACTGAAGGTATGGGGCTGGGACGGCAAGGAATATCTTGATTTTGTCGGAGGCGTTGCGACGAACTGCCTCGGCCACTGCCATCCCAAGGTTGTTGTAGCCATCCAGAAACAGGCACAGCGGCTCATTCATGTTTCAAATTTCTATCATATCGAACCACAAATAAGGCTTGCAAAAATGCTTGTGGAGCATTCCTTTGCCGACAAGGTCTTTTTCTGCAACTCAGGAGCTGAGGCTAACGAGGCAGCCATCAAGCTCAGCCGGAGATATTTCGAGGAGCACCTGGGTCAGAACAAGTTTGAGATTATCGCCGCGCATAACTCCTTTCACGGCAGGA
The DNA here is from genome assembly GCA_016217675.1 of Nitrospirota bacterium. Lineage (GTDB taxonomy): Bacteria > Nitrospirota > Thermodesulfovibrionia > Thermodesulfovibrionales > UBA6898 > UBA6898. The sequence goes on along the minus strand of JACRHC010000029.1, from coordinate 2,117 downwards.
CCATGGCAACGCTCACTGCAACCGGCCAGGACAAGTTCAAGGTCGGTTTTGATCCGCTCCTGCCTGGCATTAAACACGCGGCGTTCAATGACATTGACGACCTGAAAAGTGCCATAACAAATGAGACCTGTGCGGTCCTGCTGGAACCAGTCCAGGGAGAGAGCGGCGTCCGGCTCCCTGATGCCGATTATTTCAAACAGGTGAGAAGGCTCTGCGATGATAACAATGTGCTCCTTATTCTTGACGAGATCCAGACAGGCATAGGCAGAACGGGAAAACTTTTCGCTTACGAAAATTACGGCATTACACCTGATATCATGACCCTTGCAAAAGGCCTCGGCGGAGGCTTTCCGATCGGCGCCATGCTTGCTACAGACAAGGTGGCTGCGGCTTTTCAGCCCGGCACACACGGCTCAACCTTTGGCGGCAATCCCCTTGCCTGTACTGCTGCAATCACGACCCTGGAGGTGCTGCTCGAGGACGGTTTCATCTTGGATCAGTGCCGGAGAATGGGCAAGTATTTCAAGAAGAAACTTGAGGACCTGAAAAAAGACTTTCCTGAGACGATCGCAGAGGTGCGGGGCATGGGTCTGCTCATCGGCATGGAACTGTTTCGGGACTGTGCGCCCATTGTTAAAGCCTGCATTGACCGGGGTGTACTGATAAACTGCACAGCAGGCAATGTGCTCCGGTTCATGCCGCCGCTCATTGTCACGGAAAAAGAGATCGACCACCTTGCTGATGTGCTCGAACAGGTATTTGATACACTTGCCTAAGGGAGAATCATGAATAAAGATGTCCTGAAAATATCAGACCTGACAAAGTCTGAAATAGAAATATTGCTGGACCGCGCCATTGCACTCAAGTCCGGCAAAGACGCAAACGCCTGCCCGCTCATCGGCAAGAGTATCGGCCTCTTCTTTGAGAAGCCTTCAACGCGCACCCGGCTCTCCTTTGAGGCAGGCATCTATCAGCTTGGCGGCAATGCCATCTGCATGACGCCGGACGAGCTCCAGCTTGGCAGGGGCGAGACGATAGCAGATACCGGCAGGACGATCTCGCGGTATCTGCATGCCTTCATGATGAGGACCTTTTCGCATGCCGCACTTGAGACCCTTGCTGCAAACAGTAGTATCCCGGTGATCAACGGTTTGAGTGACATACACCATCCGTGTCAGGCACTTGCTGATGTTATGACCCTGCTCGAAAAGAAGGGCAGGATCGAAGGTATGAAGGTCGCCTTTATCGGCGACGGCAACAATGTCTGCAACTCCCTGATCGAGGCCGCAGCGCTTCTCGGCTTTCATCTGACCATTGCCTGTCCTGAAGGCTTTGAACCGCACAACGAGATTCTCGAGAAATCACGGTCGCTGGCAAAAAGCGAGATCATCGTACTCAGGGATCCCAGAGAGGCTGCGGGTATGGCAGATGCCCTTTATACAGATGTATGGGTAAGCATGGGCCAGGAAAAAGAGGCAGAGCATAAGAAGAAAAAGTTTATGGAATATCAGATAAATACAAAAATGCTCTCCTGCGCAAAGAAGGATGCGATTGTTCTGCACTGCCTGCCGGCCCACCGCGGCGAGGAGATAACCGATGAGGTCATGGACGGTCCCCAGAGCGTAGTATTTGATCAGGCGGAAAACCGACTGCATACGCAGAAGGCCCTCCTTGAAATGCTGGTGAAGTAGAGTTGGACAGCCTCTGCTATGCGTTACCTCTGAATGTACTTGGCACGAGATATGCTAATTAGATTTATAAGGCATATAGATAATGAGCGCATCACTCTGGAATAAAAGCATTATTTCGCGCGAAAGCCATCACGCGTTTTTCACACTTCTGCGCGAGATGACGCACCGCTGCAGAAAATTTCTCTTTACTAATCCTGAGGCGCATACCCCCTTTCTGAAATCCCGGCTGCACTATGTCATGTTCCTGCTATTTTTTGTTATTTACTCGGTATCTCCCCTCAAGATATGTGCAGACAGAACGCTCAAAGGACTGCTGCAGGATTCTGAGGCTGCCTCTATAAGAATCGTTATAGTCGAAAGAATTCTGAGTTTGATGAGTGACAGATTGTTATCTGAAAGCTGGTTCAGCTCTGACGAGGCTGATGT
>JACRHC010000035.1 GCA_016217675.1 Nitrospirota bacterium | reverse complement strand
TACCGCTTGTAGTGGTCAGTTATGTCCGGCTTGTCAGAAAGGATCTCATCCCATGATGTCCAGTCAGCATGCGGCGATCCCTCAAGCTGAAAGGCGGATGTCGCAACACCCCAGAGAAACTGATGGCGTTTCGTTTGAGATGAGGCGATATCAGAGACTGACGGATGATCCACCCGAGACCTCTCCGTCAAAGAAATATCCCAGCCCTCTTCTTGTCTTTACATAGACCGGCGTGGAAGGGTTATCCTCTATCTGGGTCCTGATCCGGCTTATATGCACATCAACGGTCCTCGGCTCGACATAGGCCTCATCCTTCCAGACGGCACTCAGCAGATGTTCGCGGCTGAATACCTTACCTCTTTTTTCGACCAGATACAGAAGCAGCCTGAATTCGGTAGAGCTGAGATTGAGCGGCAGGTCATTCTTAGTGACCGAATAGGTCTCGGTATTGATCGCAAGATCTCCGGTAACAAGGACCCTGTCCAGGACCGGCTCTTTCGTCACCCTTCTCAAGACAGCCTTTACCCTGGCGATCAGTTCCCGCGGACTGAAAGGCTTTGTGATGTAGTCGTCAGCGCCCATTTCAAGGCCGATGATCCTGTCCACCTCTTCAGTCTTTGCCGTGAGCATGATTATCGGGAGGTTCTTTGTTTCCGGAGCATTTCTGAGGACACGGCAGATCTCCATCCCGGACATATCCGGGAGCATGAGGTCAAGAATTACAAGATCAAAGCCTTTTGCCCTGATTATCTTCAGCGCGTCCTCACCGTCTGCTGCAGTCGTCACCGCAAATCCTTCTGTAGAGAGGTTATAGGAGAGCAGTTCCAGGATATCCTGCTCATCATCGACTGCAAGAATTTTCCGGGTTTCCAGCCGTGTCATATGTTTGCTGTTGCCAGCAGATCGATCCTGTTTTCTCTGCTCCTATGCCGTGACACATTCCCTCATCGCTTCCCGTCCAACCACATCTTTTTGATAATAGGAGCATTTTCTGTGGTCTCTGTTCTTGCAGTATCCTTCCAGCTCAGACAGGCTCGGCACATACGGCCTGCAGTCGGCCTTGCATGACTCGATAACCCATTTGATAAGATGCGGACATTTCATGCTATCCTCCTTCCGTTTTCCTTTTTTCATGATTTACGATATCAGACGCCTGTTACAGACATATGACAATGATGTTACGTTTTGATGAATTCAGAGGCGATGATACAGAGAGACATATTATTGGCATGCGCATACACACACATAAGCAGCAATCAGGCAGGTCTGATATAATGCTTTATATCTCTGCCTGTCCAGAGACATTGGATAGGTGATACGCAAAGGACCAACCCGTGTCACAGTGCATAAGCTGCCCGGGTAACCGTAACGATATATGAAATATTACAGAACAACAGGAAAGATGCTGCTGATCGGCGCCATATTGGGCATTCTTTTTTGGCTGCTGGACTCGGCTGTTGACTCTTTCCTGGTCGATAATTCGTTTATGCATCAGGTGGTTTCCCTTGAAGCCGGGGAACTCTGGATGAGGCTCTTTGTGCTTTTTTCCATGATCGGTTTCGGGTACTACGCGGGGATATTAATTTCGCGTGCTGAGAAGGCCGAAGAGATGTCGCGGCGTGACAGGGAATACGTTGAGACCGTCTTCAATAGCATGCATGACGCCATTTCAGTGATCGATGTGCGCGACTTCAGGATAGTCGATGTCAATGCGGCCTTTCTCTCTGATATGGGACTGGCCAGGGATGAGGTCATAGGGAAGACCTGCCATGAAGTGACACATAGGTCTTCTGTCCCGTGCTCGCCGCCTGGCCATCCCTGTCCGCTCTGCGATACGGTCAGCATGGGCAAATACGCCACATACGAACATGTCCACTACAGCAGCCACGGCAGAAAGATACACGCGGAGGTTTCCACCAATCCCATACGAGACGACAACGGCAAGGTCGTCAGGGTCATTCATGTATCCAGGAATATCACAACGCGAAAAGCCGCGGAAACCGAGATGAGAAAGCTCTCCACTGCTGTGGAAAAGGCGGCGGATATGATCGTCATAACGAATAACAGCGGCGTTATCGAGTATGTTAACCCCGCCTTCGAGACCGTTACCGGGTACACACGGGAAGAGGCCATAGGCAAGACCCCCCGCATACTCAAATCCGGCATCCACGGGGAAGAGTTTTACCGTGAACTATGGGAGACAATCCTTGCAGGAAATATCTATCGGGATGTTTTTGTGAATCGCAGGAAGAACGGCGAACTGTACTACGACGAATGCACCATCACGCCGATGCGCAATGAACAGAACGTAATCACCCATTTTATCGCCACGGCAAAGGTAATTACCGATCGCATATTAGCCGAGAACGCCTTGCGGGAGAGCGAAGAACGCATGCGTACCATTACGGAGATGGCGGCCAGCGCCATAGTGATGATCGATGCCGGCGGTATAGTCTCATTCTGGAACCCTGCTGCTGAAAAGCTATTTGGCTATTCAGCAGGGGAGGCCATGGGCATGGACCTGCATAAGATTATCGTCCCGCAGAGGCACTATGAAGATTTCCGTAAGGGGTTTGCCCTGTTTGCGGATACAGGGGAAGGCGCAGTCGTGGGCAGACCGCTGGAGATGACCGCACAGAGAAAAGACGGCACAGAGTTTCCTGTGGATCTCTCCATATCCGGCATCAGGATCAAGGATCAGTGGCACGCAGTCGGGATAATCAGGGACATCACGGAACGAAAACAGGCTGAGCAGAAATTGAGGGAATATGCTGAAAAGGACTCCCTTACCGATGTCCTGAACAGAAGAAAATTCTACGAAGTCCTCGATCAGGAGAAAGAGAGGGCAGCCAGATACGCCAGATCGCTTTCCCTGATCATGTTTGATATCGACCATTTCAAGGCCGTAAACGATAGGTATGGCCATGCTGTCGGGGATTCAGTGCTGAAAAAAACCGCATCCGTTGTTGTTGATCATATAAGGAAATCAGATGTTCTGGGGCGTATCGGCGGGGAGGAATTTGCGATATTGGCAGCGGAAACAACCGTTGAAAGCGCTTTGGCCCTTGCCGGGAAGATCAGGGCTGCTATAGAAACAACGGAGCATGACGATGTTGGAAGAATCACGGTCAGCATTGGCGTGTCCGCTTATTTGAGCGGTCTTACCATGGATGAATTCGTGCGAAGGACTGACGAGGCCCTCTATACTGCAAAAAACAACGGCAGAAACAGAGTGGAATGCTACTCTGCGGTCAGCCCTCAGGGACCAGACCGGCCCTAATCCTCTTCCTGGCGATAATTCTGCTGCGCAGACTCGGGGTAATGACAGCTAAAGCCGGGATTGCTATGTGGTCTGATGCATTGAAGTTCAAATTGACCACAACTGCATTTCAACTATAATGAAATTAAACGTCAGGAGGATATATGGAAAATGCAGAAGCCTTAAGCAGGGTACTCAGGCAACTCTCTGATGACGTAAAATTGTTTATCGAGCTGTCTCTCAGGGAAACAGATGACTCCTGGGACGAATGGCTGAGACTGACAACAAAAGGCATCATTGTCAGGTGCTGGGAGAAGAAGAATTGCCATAATGAGGATTGTCCCGCATTTAAAAGAATGAATGCAAGATGCTGGCTGATCGCCGGCACCATGTGCAGCGGCAAAGTCAGGGGAGAGTTTGCCCTGAAGTACAAGAGCTGTACCCAATGCGAAGTCTATCAGGAATCTGTGTACGGGGAGCCGGTCTCAGAAATATATGAGCACCTGCTGACCCTCGTCCACAGCTTCAGACACACACAGGATAAATTAAGAAGCCTTGCCACCAGAGACCCCCTTACAGGACTGCATAACAGAAACTACTTTAATGAGATCATTATGAATGAAGTGGCAAGGACAAAACGTTACGGCAATGCCTTTTCGATCGTTATGCTCGACATAGACAATTTCAAATGGGTCAATGACAACTACGGTCATGTGTTTGGCGACAAGCTTTTAAGGGACTGTGCCGCGATCATGACCGAGGCGGTGAGGGCCTCGGATATTATCGTGCGGTACGGCGGTGACGAGTTCCTCGTCGTCATTCCGGAGCATGACAGCATAATCTGTCAAGAAGTCATCGACAGGATCAGGGACAGGATAGACAGCTGGAACCTCTCCTATTCCAGCGCAGACTATTCTCTTGCCGTCAGTGCAGGCTGCGCCAATTTTCTTCCGGGCAAAGAGATAATGTCTGTTTTGAAAGAGGCGGACAGAAGGATGTACGCCAACAAGGGGAGAGGGTAGAAGGGTTTCCGGGCGTTCCTCTATGCTGTTGGCCGGGGTCGAATAGCCGGAAGAGACTCACGGTCTCTTTCTGAGTCTTCAGGTACTCCCTGTAATGCGTCGAACAGAAACCGGCTCCTGAGAAACAGCCGCTTTCTTCCTCTGCTGCTGCACTATCAGTCTTTTTGTCCCCTCAGCCTGCTGTTTTTTCATTTCTGCTTTTTTCAGTGCCTCTTTTTCCAGAAAAAGGTCTGCAGACTTTTTTATGAGATAGGAATTCAATTCCTCTTCGCTTTTGGAAATTGTCTCCTGATCAACCATCGGTCTGGCATTGTATTTTTCAAGGTCAGCGTCCGTAAATATCTTTGTCTCTTCAGCATGCGTTGAAGCGGTGAAAAAGGGTATAAGAAGAAACATAATGGCAAACACTGCAGGATTAATGATCGCAAAAATCAAAAGTGAAGATGCAAACGCGTTAACCTGATTAAAGCAGGTGAAAGCCGGTTTCCTTGTCATCAGTCCTTCTATTTCGAAACCCCCTCTGAAGCAGCTAAATCACATAATAAGCGACTGCAGTGATATTTTCAATACAATTTTCTTAAATCATTCCTGCTAAAAGCCTAAAGAACAGGCAGGAAGACTTTTTAGCCCGCGCTTTTCGACCTTCCCCCAAAAAAGTTTCATAGGTCTTGTTCTTTAACTGCTTCATGTTTTAATATGGTCTCATCAAAATAGAGGGAGAGTATTTACCAAACCTGTATCGCATAATGATCGCGGCCAAGATAAAATTATTCTCGGTTACAAGCGTCCTCATTCTTTTTCCAGCCTTGCTATATCTATCCTTTTGGTCTGACAAGAAAGCGTTTATGGTAACAGGGCCGTCACGAATGGTAGCCGGACCGAACAATGCACTTTATATTCTCGTCGACGATAGCATTGAGATTGTTACGCCTGAGGGGAAAAAACTCTCGCATCTCAATTTAATGAAGGATTTGGCGATAAAAGAAGCCCTATTAGATTTCTTTGTCGAGCCGAATGGAGATCTGATACTTGGTCTATCTGACTCCGGAAGGATTATTAACTATTCTCCTGAAGGCAAACACCTAAAGTCTTTACCCCTTCAGGTAACCGCTCCTCCGAAAGGGGAACCTTATTATTTCAAGTTCACCAAAGATCCGTCAGGGTATTTCTATCTATCGGATTCCTATACAAACTCCGTCAGGATATTTGATTCGAAAGACAGAGAAGTGAAGGCAATACATGGTCCGGTGCATGATGAGAATGAACAGGGTGGGGAAGTCGTCATTCAGAAAGAGTTTAATTGGCCGAACCGTCTTTTATTTGCCGGATCACATCTCTATGTCATTGATACAAATAATCAGAGGATTACACGTCTTAGCAGTGACGGGACCTTCAGCAAGGCCATAGCTTCATGGGGAAAACATGAAGAAACAGTCTTTACGAGGCCGACAGACCTGTCTGTGTACAATGGCAATGTATATGTAATCAATAGAAAACCGAGTGGTGACAAAGGGGCTGACATATACTCTATCGACAGCGAGACCGGCGTGCGTCTGAAATTTGATCTCCAGTCACCAAAGCTGTCAGCATGTTTTGAGAAGAACACAACCATAGAGCCCGAGGATATTATGGCCAGGGCGGATGATGTCCTGGTCAGCGATCAAACTGCAATGAAAATATTCAGATTTTCGAAAAAAGGAGAATTTCTTGGCACCTTTGGACAGGAAGTTACCTCCGGCCCTGAACTGAAGAGGGCATTTTATAAATGGACAAAAAATATTTCTATTATCTGCATGATTTTATTGCTGGCGAGTCTCCTGCACATAAACAGAAGAGAGAAAAAAAGAGAGCTGGCTAAAATTGTTATAACTCCGACAGACAAGCCTCTGCATTTCCTTCAAAGAAAAATCAGTTTGCCCGACGGTCGCTACATTCTTCTGTGTCTGCTCGTAATAATTAATGTACTTCTTTGGATAAATGTCTCCAGTTTCGAGTCAGGTAGGTCAATAGTCATAATTTCACTGCTGCTCGGGTTAGGTCTGCCCATTGCTTTACTTGTGCTTTTGTTTATTGCATTAGCAACTATTTTACGGGCTGTTAAAAAGCCATCGGGTGAAAAATATTCCAAGCGATCTTCTGCTCCGGTGATAGGAATTATTATTTTATTGTCAGTGGCAATCATGTCAGGTCGGATCATCAATGCACTGCCTGACGGAATAGCAAGGCCCCTGTATCATGTCATGCTCTCATTGAGCATGGGTGATTACAAGCTTTATGAGAAATTAAGCAGAATCGGAGATGTTTCTTCCGTGCCGTATCTGATTCAGGCATTAAAAAGTGAACAAAGCAATGAATCGCTTCGCGGCGATATGTCCCACCACCCTCTTCTGGATGCTCTCAGCCGTATTACCGGCAATAATCCGGGATATAAATACGAAGACTGGGAAAATTGGTGGACGGCCAATAAAGACAAGACGGAGCAGCAATGGAGACTTAGTGCCATCGAAAAAGAAGGCTATCCTGCGGCTAATTACCCTGGCGCTACGGCTATCGCTTCCATCATTGAGGCAATAGGCTTCAAAGATAGGGTTCCATACGGAAAAGAGTATTTGCTAAACTCAGCAGGGGTTCTGCTTTCAAAATGCGCATCAGCAGAAGTGCTCTCTGTGATAGAAAACAGACTTCAGGGAAATATCTCAGCCAGATTCAAAAGGGGAGCCTCCAGGGCACTCGGACTGCTTGGTTTGAAGGAGTGCATACCGTTTCTGAGGATATTAGTAATTTCAGATGACCTCAGCGTCAGAAGTATTGCCCTGTCTGAACTAAATAAACTTCAAACAAAACTATTGAGTTTTGCACCTGCAATCAACCTGGCTCACATTATCGACACGGAGGAGAATATTAAATATATGTCGGCCGGGGCCGATAAAGGCGATAATGATACTCTCTTCTATGCCATAAGCTCTGCAGTTAAAAGACTGGATCTAAAGACGGGGAAAATATTGTGGTCGCATAACACTCTGGGCGAACTCGGTTCCGAGTTGGTCATTGCAAAGGGGAAAGTTCTTTTTTATTGCTTCGATGGAATGGTATATTGCCTGGATTCAGCCACCGGACATTTTCTGTGGAAACACCAGACAGCCAGCCCCCGTCAAGGCTACCACAGTAAAATTACTGTCTTGGGAGATTATGCCATTATGGGAGCAGAAGACAACCTCTGGGCCTTCGACATAGCCAGTGGAAGAGTTAAATGGATCATCAGAAATCAGCCGTCATCCGAGGAGCTCATAACCCATTCCGCCGACCACCTATTCCTGGCAACGGGACGTGGAGAGTTCCTGAAAATCTCGCCTGAGGGCAAAGTAATTGACACAATGAAGGCCGGGCCTTTTATTCAAGCGCTGGCTGCTGATAATAATTTTGCATATGTGATTACTCAGGGCAAGCCAATGCATTTGAAGATTTATTCAGCAGAAAAAATGACGCTTCTGCATGATGAAAAAATAGGATGGAAAGACCTGCCATTAATGACTCTCAACGCCGAAACAATTATCGTATCAGGACAGGCAGGGATCAGGGCTTTCGATCGGAAATCGGCTCAGCTGTTATGGTCAGAAGAAATTGAACGGTATCATGCTTACCCAAAGATTGAACCCTCGGATAAGTATCTGGCCTACGGCGATGAGATCAGGAACCCCCGGACCGGTGAGATAATTTGCAAATATCGCGTCACGGGCAACAGCCAAAGCCGTGTGATTGGAAACAATTTCGTAATGAACACTTCAGACAAGAAAATATATATTTTCCGGCTCCCGCCGGAGTCAGGAATATGACGGGGCCCCTATAATGCAACAACTTAATGATAGATATACTTGGGTGCTTATGTGCTCAGTCCTTGTGCTCTTGCTTAATGCCACTACTTCATATGCCGACGGTGTGTATCTCCCTGATCGGGCAATCAGAAAGCTTCCTGAAATCCCATCTCAACGGGCAATAATAAGTCACAAAGACGGAGTCGAGACCCTTATTGTGGAATCAGCGATAAAAGCGGAAGGACAGAGCTTCGGCTGGATAATTCCCTTGCCGTCCGAGCCAATAGAATTCAGGAAAGTTACCACTGAACTTCTTAACGTATTTTCAAACAATCTTGAGCCCGAAATCATTCATGAAAATATTGCAGGGTCTGTGTCCATTTTCCTGCTGGCTACCTCATTTTTTGTTATTCTTATTTTTATTAGATTACGTCTTTCCGTGCTCCTCGCTGCATGTTTTATATTCCTTTTTCTTGCGATGCTGATTGGACCTAAATTAGGGCAAAAAGGAATGAGCCGCGCTCCTGCTGGGATAACTACTGCGGTTCAGGGAGTTGAAATCATGCAACATCGCGATATCGGGAGTTATGAAGTTACCGTAATTAAGGCTGCCGGAACAGAAGATATTAATACATGGCTGGAGCAGAATGAGTTTGCTACAATTCCTCTTGCCGGGATATCGATCATTGATGACTACATTAAACATAACTGGGTATTTGTTGCGACAAAGCTCAAGAGAAGTGCAGGCGGCCTGAGTGTCCCGCACCCTCTGCTCCTGAAATTTCCGGTATCTAAACCTGTCTATCCCATGCGCTTAACGGCCCTGCCAGGTTCGGATATCTTTCTTCGCCTTTTTATCGTAGGAGATCAAAAGGCAATTCTTGCTGATTCTGGTAATCTCCCCGCTCGCCATCTCGTAATGGAAGTTGCCGACCAATTCTTTGCGATGCAGAATAAGACTCCTGCTGAATATCCCGTATTTCAGGGTTTTGCATTCAAAAAGCTCATTTCACATCCCTTTACAGAAGAGATTATGTGGCCGGGATCCATCGTAACCGCATTTGCAGGGAAAGTTACTCCGGCGCAAATGACGAATGATTATATATTGAGTTTTTCGGCTTTCGAAAAGTTCCGCCGTAAATACTATAGCACTGGAGGAGCAATTGCCTTTGTTTTACCATATGCGCTTGCCTTCTGGTGCCTTGGCCTGCTGATCGCTGCATTAGTCGTAGCGCGCAGAGGCAGGTTCTATGTCTTTATGCGCATCATTCTCCCTTTCTTCTGCCTTTGCCTTATAGGTGCAGGGGCAGCCTACAGCTCATTGCCGATAACCAAAGTGACTACGACCAGCTATTTTTGGACAGGAAGCCAAAGGGCTATGGATCAGATTCGGCGATTTGAAGAGGCCCTTAATAACTACAGGAATGACACAGGCAGTTACCCCTCCACGGCTCATGGGCTTGATGCCCTTATCAGGGACCCCGGCGTAAAGAGATGGGATGGTCCTTATTTGAAACAGTTAAGGCAGGAGATATCTAACGATCCATGGAATAACCCTTATCATTATCAATCGCCGGGGCAGCATGTAAAACGTAATCGCGGTACGCAAGCTCCGGATGAGCAAGATGAAGAAACTTATGATCTTTATTCCTTCGGTGAAGATAACGAACCAGGTGGAGCAGGACCAAGCGAAGACATCACAAGCTGGCAATAGAACAAAAATCAGTAATCACATTTTTTTGATTAATTAACTTAAATTACCATCTATTTTGCTGCAGTGTCATATCCTATCAGACATGAACCTCTGTCCGACTGTACAAGCCTGAATAAGCCGTGCTAACAGATATGCAGCAGGGAGTGTTAGACGCATCAGTTCTTTATATTGAGGTTCCTGACACCGCTGGGTCTCCAGGCAGGGGATATGACGCTTTGAGGTTCCATTGTCTTCAGATATGAAGCCCAGGTGACCGTTAAATCACCAAACTTGTCATTAAGGCTGTCCATTGCCTTTAACATCGATTTTTCCTTTGCATTGTCCTCGAACAGGGCCAGCTGGTCGCCATTGTCCCTCATCAGCTGAGAGAGGCTGATACCCAGCAGCCTGACCTTGTCAGTAAGTCTTATCGAATCCAGGATATTTAGGGCGTTGTGGTAAATCTCGTGAGTGCCGTTGCTGTGAGCCAAAAGCGTGGCCTGTTTTGTGAAGGTCTTAAAATCGGCATACCGTACCGTAAGCGTTATCCTCTTCCCGACAAAGCCATACTTTCTTGCCCGCCTGCCGACCATTGAGCTTAATTTCAACAGTTCTGACTTTATGGCTTCCCTGTCGGATATATCTTTCGGCAGGGTCATGCTGTGTCCAATGGATTTCGGGTCTTCTTCTTTGACGATCAGGGGTCTGTCACACCTGCCCTGCCCCATATGCTTCAACGTTTCCCCGACAATGCCAAATCTGTTCCTTAACAAACTTACAGGCGCTCTGCCTAATTCGCCGCATGTCCTGATGCCGCATTGCTCAAGTCTTTCTGCAGTGGCTGATCCGATCCCCCAGAGTTCTCTGACCGGCAGGTCTTTCAGCACAGTTTCCGTATCTTCAGACTTTATCCATTTAAGGCCATCCGGTTTTGCGATATCGCTGGCAAGCTTTGCCATAAGGATATTGGGCGCTACGCCGACCGTGCAGTTAATGCCGAACTGGTCCTTCACCTCTTTCTTGATGGCGGCCCCTATTGCCACCGGACCGCCAAAGAGGTGATGGGTTGTTGTTACATCAAGAAAGGCCTCGTCAATTGAGTAGATCTCGATATCAGGCGTGTAGCGATTGTAGATCACTGAAAGTTCCCTGCAGGTATGGGTGTATTTTTCGTTATCGCCGACTACCAGGATAAGATGAGGGCAGAGCTTTTTTGCCTCATAGATATTCATGCCTGTCTTTACCCCGAACTTTCGTGCCTCATAGGAACGGGTAGTGATGACTGTCCTGCCGCCTGAACCGATAACCGCTATGGGTTTACCTCTGAGTTTGGGATTAGCCTGCTGCTCCACAGAGGCAAAGAAGGCGTCCATATCTATGCAGATGATGATAGCAGGCATTATCAGGTCTCACATGATCAGGTCTCAAGGGACTCAATTGTCCAGAGCAGGGAGACCGCATCAAATGACAATTGAAAGAGGGTGCTGCCGTCGGTTAGTGAAAAGTGATGCAGATCTTTCTGCCCTTCTCTTGTTTTCCAGGTGTAGGTCACTTCCTTTACCTTGATTGTTCTGCCGGACCAGGTGAAACTAAGGGGTTTGATGCGGTAAGGTTTGCCAAAAGACGCCAATACTGATATGCCTTCTCCGACCTGCATTACATCTTCCTGATAACGCCCAGAACTTTTCCGATGATCGAGACTTCATCTGCCCTGTAGGTCACGGGTTGCATGGTAATGTTTTCAGGCTTAAGCGTTACCTGATCCCTGCTCATATATACCCTTTTGACTGTCGCTTCTTCGCCGATCAGCGCAATCCCGATCTCTCCATTATTAATAACCTGCTGCGGCTTCACCACCACATAATCGCCATTGTATATCCCGGCCTCTATCATGCTGTCACCGATGACCTGCAACGAAAACGCATCTTCCGCAGGGAACATGGTGCTGTCTATAAATATATGGGACTCAATATCTTCGTACGCAAGGATAGGCTGGCCTGCTCTTATTCTTCCTGCCACCGGGATCATACGGCCCTCCGACGGCCGATGGTAGTCCGGCAGTTCTATTCCCCTTGACCGCGAGGGGATGATCTTCAGAAAGCCTTTTCGTTCGATCGCCTTGAGGTGTGTCCTTGCGGCAGCCCATCCGAAACCGAAATGCTCCCCTATTTCCCTGAAGGTCGGCGGATATCCATGCCTGCCTGCATAGGCCTTGAGGAAATCCAGAATGCTCTGTTGTCTGTCGGTTAAATTATCCATAGCCATACATATGTATAGTGCTATACATATGTTTACTGCAAGGCAGTATTTTTGTCAAGTCCAGGGCAGGGGTTACTGCGTTTAAGACTTGATCAGGGAGGTGGCTGAGTCTTTTCCTTCACCACGTCGTGAGCGTCCTTGTCCTGCCGAAGGCGCAAAAAAGTCGGCTGCCTCATAAGTCCTTCTTTGGTCCAGCCCTGGAAGGCAACCTCGCAGACCAGCTGAGGTTTAACCCAGCTTACCGGCGAAGTCGTCTCTGGAATGACCCTGAAAGGACATTTTGCCTGGATCAGAGGCTCAAGTTTTTCGCGGATATCCTTCAGGGCCTTTGTGGAGAAGCCACCGCCCGAATGGCCAATGCAGATCAGCTCGTTGCCCTCGAAAACGCCCAGGACGAGAGAGCCGAAATATTTCCTGCTCCCTCCGGGCCCGGTGAATCCGGCGATGACGCCCTCCTGGGTAAGCCGCGTTTTGATCTTCATCCATTGCCTGCTCCTCATGCCGGGCCGGTAAAAACTTCCGGCATCTTTTGCCATGATGCCTTCGAGCCCCTTCTGCCTGGCAGCATCGAAAAACAGCATGCCTTCTCCGGTCACATGATCGCTGAACTTCAGTTCCGGGGCGTTTGGCAGGACCTGCTTCAGAAGTTTCTTTCTCCTGAGGAGTGGGAGGTCTGTGAGGTCATGACCATGGAAATAGAGAAGGTCAAAGACATAATAGACCAGATGTCCGCGTCCTGTTTTCCGGTAGTCCTGCAGCATCCCGAAATCGGGCCGCCCCTGATCATCCACAACAACAATCTCGCCGTCAAGAATAGCGTCATCACGGAAGGTCTGCAGAGCCTCTGCTATGGGACCAAACTTCTTATTCAGCGGGATCAGATTGCGGGAATAGAGCGAGACATCATTGTTTCTGATCTCTGCCATAGCCCGGTAACCGTCCCACTTCACCTCAAATATCCAGTCAGGATGGTCAAACGGCTCTTTGGCCGCGGTCGCAAGCATCGGCCGTACAACATGAGGCATCGGCCTTAGCGGTGTATCCCTGAGTTCATTACTTTCTGTCGCCTCGCGAAGGCGGATGCGTGCGATATGTGCATCAGAGGTTTTATCAGGAACGGCTCCGGCAATTTCTTCGAGGGTTCTGCCTGAGACCACGGACCGGTTCTCTCCAAGAATGTCCTCGCTCCCTGTAAAACGGTCTTTCTTCTTTAAAAGCAGCCATGAATTTTCACCCTTGGCCATCTTTACCAGTGCGAATTCGCCGCGAAGCTTTTCGCCCTCAAGGACAAACTTCATATCTCCTTTTTTTAGACCGTCCCGAAGAAGCCTGCTGCTCTCCTTTCGGTCTCTTGCGAGGGGATGGTAACAGATGCCCTTGTCCCAGATGATGACCGTTCCTGCGCCGTAATTGCCCTCAGGTATAATCCCCTCAAACTCCCTGTATTCAAACGGATGGTCTTCAACCATCACGGCAAGCCGCCTTACAGATGGATCGAGTGAAGGCCCCTTCGGTATTGCCCAGCTTTTGAGGACCCCACCGAGTTCGAGTCTGAGATCGTAATGCAGGGCACGGGCCGCATGCTTATGCACGACAAAAACAAGACTGTCCTGAAGAGCGCGGGGCGCCGCGACCGGCTCGGGCGTTTTATTGAAGTTCCGCTTTGATCGGTAATCTTTCAGTCCCATGTCAGAGATAAGGAAGCACCTGTTTCTTTGTCAGTACCTCTCGAAAAAGGTCGCCCTCTTTTTCCGTTCTGCTGATCGCCTCTGAAGGCAGAAATTTCAATTTTTCAGGATCGCCCGCTGCAGTTGAGGTCTCAAGCTCAGGCCATGCAAGGGGAACTGCAACGAGCGGCCTCTCGCCAGCCCTCAGGGAGTAAACGCAGATCATAGTCTTTGAGGCATCGTTTTGTGACCAGTTGATAAAGACCTTCGCCCTTCGAAAATTCTTTGCCATTTTTGCGGTTACAAGATCAGGATAGCTCTTCTGCAGTATCAGCGCAACGGCCTTCGAAAACGTTCGGGTGCCTGCATAGCTTGCCTTCTTTCGGTTCAGGGGTACATATACGTGGAGGCCCTTTCTGCCTGAGGTCTTTACGAAACTTGCCAGCCCCAGATCAGCAAGCAGGTCCCGGAGGATCAGTGCTACCTTTGCACAGGACAGGACGTCTGCAGGGTAACCGGGATCCAGATCAAAGACCATTGCATTGGGTGTCCCGGGAAGGCCTGCTCTGTGCAGGGGCAGATGGAGTTCAAGAGATGCCAGGTTCTGCGACCAGATAAGCGTCTCCATATTGTTGATCAGGCATGCCGTCATCTTCTCCCTGTCATTCCTCTGAACCTCGGCTGTCTGTACCCAGTCCGGCCGGTGAACGGGACAGCGTTTTTCGAAAAAGAAGATCTGATCTGTCCCCCCGGGATATCTCTTCAACGTCAGGGCACGGTCTTTCGTATGAGGAAGAATAAACGGTGCGATCCGCCGGTAGTAGTCTATGATCTGCGCCTTGGTGAAGCCGTATGAGGGGTAAAGGTCTTTTTCGAGGTTCGTGAGAATGAGGCTTCTGCCCCCCTCTCCGATGACTCTTCTGCTCACGTTTTTGTCTTCACTTTGCGCATGCTCTCCTTGAGTACAGCGACCAGATCGGCCGGCCCCTCCTCGACCTCTTCCTCCGCTCCGGGGGCCTCTACCGCGCCTCTTTTCTTCATCTTTGCCTTGAGGATATCCATGATCTTCTTTCTGCGGCGGTCAGCGTATTTTTCAGGGTCAAAGCCGGACAGCATCTTTCTGATCGTCTTTTCAGCATGTTCTTTTTCTGCAGACCCGGCTGCTTCCACTTTTGGGGACGCGGCTTCATCCGCCAATATCTCGGAACTATAATGGAGCGTGATCAGCGAAAGCACTCCCTCTGTGCTGCAGATCGCAACCAGATACTCGCGCTCCCCCATTACGAATTTTGCGAGCCCTGCCCTCTCTGTCCTGCGCAGCACCTCGGCAAGGAGCTGGTAAGCCTTTTCGCCGCCTTTCGCAGGCACGAGATAATACGGGTGGATGAAATAGATCGGGTCCACCTCCTGCAGGTCGATGAACTCGCTGATCTCGATGGTGCTGCTCCGTTCCGGCGAGACCGATGCCAATTCCTCATCAGTGATCAGGATAAAGCGGTCGGGTCCGGTCTCATAGCCTCTGACGATCTCATCCGGCGGGACTATTTTTTCTTCTGTTGGGCAGAACATCCGTCTCTGCAGCGGGGAAAAATCCTTTTTGTGGAGC